>NZ_JAGXJG010000312.1:0-261 GCF_019091725.1 Cellulomonas sp. GbtcB1
TCGTGCAGGCCGTGGTGGCCGTCCCGCTCGTGGTGCGGACCGTGCTGCCGGTGCTCCGGGAGATCGACCCGCGGCTGCGCGAGGCCGCGGGCACGCTCGGCGCGGGGACGGGCCGCGTCCTGCTGGGGGTCGACGGCGCGCTCGCCGCCCGGTCGATCGGGCTGGCCGTCGGGTCCGCGTTCGCGGTGTCGCTGGGGGAGTTCGGCGCGTCGTCGTTCCTCGCCCGGCCCGACCTGCCGACGCTGCCGGTGGTGATCTTCC
>NZ_JAGXJG010000313.1:0-261 GCF_019091725.1 Cellulomonas sp. GbtcB1
CGGGCGCCGGGCCCCCCCCCGCCGCGGGGGCGCCGGGCGGGGCCGCGGCCGGGCGGGGGGAGCGGCGGGGGCGCGCAGGGGGCTGAGCCCGGCGCGGGCCGGGTCGGGGGCCGCGAGCGGAGCCGGACGCCGGCGCCGCCGGCCGGGCCCGCTCGGGGACGACGCGGCCCGACGCCGCGCCGTCGCCGGGCGCGCGGGCGGGGGCGGCCGGCCAGGCCGGCGGCTCCCCCGCCCTTCCCCCCCCCCCCGCGACGGGCGGCG
>NZ_JAGXJG010000314.1:0-261 GCF_019091725.1 Cellulomonas sp. GbtcB1
GATTAGTTAAAGAGTATTGACCTATTGCTTTGTATAATGTAATGTACAAAATTGTTACAAAAGTGTTATCACTAAGGATGAAACATGTTCTTCGCCCCCTCATCTCATCGTTCCAGAGTGTATTTGTCCCAGGGTGCTCAATACATGACAACGTTATGGTCAATTTTGAGCTACATCGTTCATTGTTTAAAAGAAATAACGGTAGCAGATGATTTATGGCGCTCAAGCTAGACATGAGTAAAGTATATGACCGGGTGGAAT
>NZ_JAGXJG010000315.1:0-261 GCF_019091725.1 Cellulomonas sp. GbtcB1
GGAATGCTTGATATTTTTATTAATTATATGATCATTGTTAAAAAAAAAAACAAACTTGATATTTTGATGTTTTTTTAGTCACTATACATATATTGAACAATCAAAATAAAGAGTTTAGGAATGGAGTGTGACTAAAAAATGGTGAAGTGGCAACTTCTTCATTGTTTCTTTAAATTTGTCTAAATTTATTTTTATTTTTACCTTTTTTTTTCGTCAATTATTTATATGTAAGTAAATAAAAAAGATATACTAAATTGTTTT
>NZ_JAGXJG010000032.1:0-45200 GCF_019091725.1 Cellulomonas sp. GbtcB1
AGCCACACCCCAGCCGGAGGTTCTCCTCACGTCAACGGCCCCGCACCGTCACCAACGTCCTGGCCGAGTACATCTAGTCGGCCGCCCGCGCCACCGATACCGCGGACCGCTGCACCGCCTGCCGGTGCCGGCGCAGCAACGGGACGACCACGACGAGGCACAGGCTGGCGGAGGCGGTCTGCGCCCGCTGCCACCACCCGATCCCGGGCGCGCCTGCTCCCAGGTTGTCCGCGAGGGACAGCCCCGCGTTCACGAGGCTGGTCGCCGCGTACAGCAGCACGGGCAACCACCACGCAGGCGAGACGCGCACACCCCGGCGTCGCAGCCCGATCAGCAGCCCGGCGATCACCGCCGCCAGCAGGACCAGCGCCGTGGTCGCCACGAGACTCGTCACCGCGTGCGCGGTCCCGGCGCTCGCCAGCCCGTCGGCTTCGGCGCACCCGGGGTCCACGGACGGGGCGCAGGGCAGCGGGCTGAGCACGTCGGCGACGGTGCCGACGCCGAACAGCAGCACGGGGACCGGTACCAGACGCTCCAGCACGGTGGCGTCCCGCGGCCGGCCCCACCACAGCAGGACCGCGGCGGCGACCGCCGCCACCCCCGCGAGGCCGTCGGTCAGGGCGAACAGCACCCGGGTCGGCTGGTCGACGGCCGCGAGCTCGGACTGGAACGCCACCGCCGGGTCGAGCGGGAACCCCAGCACCGCCTCCCACGGCACACCGGTGTAGGCGATGGCGCCGAGGATCAGCAGCCACCCTGCGACGCGGCACGCGGCACGGCGCGGACCCGACTGCACTCTCATGCTCAGACCATCCCACGTGGGCGCGCCCGGCTCGCGGTGCGGGCGAGGCCGTCTTCGGGCCGATCCTCGGGCGTGCGGCCCGAGGAGACGACGCACGACCCACCGACGAGCTCCACCGCTCGCTCGGGGCGGTGGACGTCTACTCTGCGAGAACGGCGAGCACGAGGAGATGGTGTGTCCCAGGTGACCGAAGAGCGGCTCCGCGTACGGCCGACGGTGTCGATCGGGCTGGCGATCTGGCTGGGTGAGCTCCTACTCGTCCTGGGCGTCCAGGCTGCCGCCGGAGTGCCCTACGACGAGTGGGGTGACAGCGCCGGCAACCTCTTCCTGGGCGCCGGCCTCTCCCTCGTCGTCTCCGCGGTGCTGCTGGGCATCACCGTGACGCTGCTCGGGTGGTGGCGACCTGCCCTGTACGAACGTCACCGGAGCCGGCACCGCTGGATGCTGATCTTCCCCATCCTCGTCGCGGTGGCGGCTGCGATGAACCTGGCCGGCACGGACTGGGGTGCCTACAGCGGGGCGTTCCTCGGCGCGTCGCTGGTCCTCTGCCTGGTCGGGTTCACCGAGGAGATCGTCGACCGCGGCCTGCTGCTGGTCGGGCTGCGCGCACGCCTCGCCGAGGGGTGGGTGTGGTTCCTGACGTCGGCCCTGTTCGGCCTGAGCCACCTGATCAACATCGCGCTGGGCGCCGACGCCGGCGGGACGGTGCTCCAGGTGCTCTTCGCGTTCGCCACCGGCACGGTGTTCTACATCCTGCGCCGCGTGACCGGATCGCTGTGGTGGGCCATGCTGCTCCACGCCCTGTGGGACTTCTCCGTCTTCGCCACCGGCGTCGGCACCGCCGGTGACCTCGCCGCACTCGCCAACGTCCTCGAGACCACCGCCGCGTTCGGCGGCGTCGCATGCGTGGCGATCGTCATCCGCGGGGCACGCGAGCGCGTCGCGCCCGGCGCCGGAGCAGACCCCACTGGAGCAGACGACCCGCCCACCCGATGACCGACCGGACCGGGCTCGGGATCGCCCGGGAGTCGCTGCAGCCTGTGGTGACGCAGGCGGCTGCTCGGGGCGTTTGCCGACGACATCGGCGCCCAGGCCGCGACTGGCGCATCCGTGCTCCTCGCGGCCGGCAGCACGGTCACCGGAGTCGGCGCGCTACTTCCGGCGGCCGCCGCTGCATCCGTCCCGTTTCTCCGGGCGCTCCATACCGCCGGGACCCAGAAGTCTCAGGTCTAGCGTTCGGCGGTCTGGCTGAGCCCGGCACCGGGTCGGACGCGGCGACGCGTGCTCGTTTCGTACGACCCGACTGGCCTCATCAGTCACACCGGTCACAGCGCCGCAGGGCGCCCTTCGTGGGTCGTGTGCGAAGCGACTGATCGCGCCGCCTGTTCTCGGCTCCCGCCGGTCCTCGCCTAGAACGACATGAGCCTCAAGCTGTCTGCAGCCCGAGGTGGTGTCGCATTTCGGAGTGTCGTCCGAGCGCTCGCTCAGCTGTCGGTCACTCCCACCGTGCGGCGATCGAAGTGGGCCTCTGCGCCAGTTCGAGGAGGTGCGTGGCCCGAGTCCGCGGCATCGTGCGATCCGGGAGTGGCTCGACCCGTGGGCGAGCAGGCTGCCGACTACCGCTGCGCGCGACAACGCGACTGGGTGCTACGACGAGCGGTGCCGCTTGTAGCAAGCCCCCGCCCACGCGTGGCCCCATGACCGCTCGGTCGGCCGAGTCCGAGGCAATCTCTCGGCGGGCGAGCAGGACCGTTGGCCTCAGGTGGAACTTCGTGATCATCGCGGTCGCGACTTGAGCGGCGAGCATCCCAGCGATGCCGGCCGTGCGTCTCCCACGGCCTAGTCGGTGTCCGCGATGCGCGCCGTCCGGCCCTGCCGGTGCACGACTGGCAGTCAGTCCTTTGCCGAGAGCAATGCCGTCCTGAAGTGCTCCTGGATCCGGCTCTTCGGGATGACGCGGTCGCACGAGGCTCCGTCGGGTACACCCGCCTCGTGACGTGTCTTGCTCCACGGCGTACCTGGACGGTGCGTGAGTTCGCTCAGCTGGAGTCCGCTGAGCGCCCCGTAGTTGTTGAGCACTGCATCGCAGACGATGCGCTCGTCACGGGTCAGCGACGACGAATCGCCAGGCAGCCAACGGCCCACGCTGTACTCGCGTCGATGCCCACGGAAGAGGTCTCGCGACACCGGGCCGTTGCGCCATGCTTCGAAGTTCTCAGGAAACAACTCTCTGCCGCGCAGCGCCAGAGACCAGCCCTGTGCCATGTAGCAGAGCTTCTGAAGCTTCATGGTCGAGATGCTGGAGTCGAAGTGGTCGACCACGTAGGCCGCGACGTCATCGATCGTTGCCATCGTTCCCTCCCTCCTGACCGTCTGACTCTACCGGCGACAACTGACTCGCGGAGTCGGGCTCGCCGTCGCGCTTCGACTGGTCGAGTTGCGCGAGGGCTGTCCGGACCTCGGGTGCAGTCTCCTCGGCGGCGTCGAACAGGCTCTTCATGCCGATCTCGATGAAGCGCGCGATCGTCATGGCCACTGCCACGTGGTCGCTGGTAAAGGTTGTCTTCGCCGTCGTGTCGATCGTAACCATGCCGCGAGGTCTGCCGTCGACCTTGAGTGGTACGAGCACGAACGACTCCCAAAGCGCTTCGGGATCTCGCTGAACTTGGAACCGAGACTTCTTCGGCTTCTCTACGCATCGCGGGAGGTTGCCCTTCGCGTTGGCGATCGCAGCGCGCCCGTGTTCATCGTCGACGGTGAAGAGGTTGCGGGGCGGGTCGTTGCGGCCCCCGGACTTGATGAGGCGCAGGAACTCCACAGGCCCCGCGTTCCCGTTGCCCTCCGCGTCGTCGTTGCTGTCCAGTTCGTACACGCAGACTCTGGGAGAAGGCAGCGGCATGATCGACTTGGCCTCGCGGATCACTGTCTCGACGAAGGCATCACGCGCGCTGACACCGTTCCGCGCGTCCGGGAGACGACCGAGCGCCAGGATCGTGTCACCGAGGCTGTGGTTGAAGTCGCTGAGCGCCCGCCGCACGGCCGACGCTCTGCGCGTGGACAGCACTCCTTGGACGATGGTGAGCGTCAGCGCGCCCAACGTCGCGATGACGAACAGGTAGAACCACGGACTGTCGAATTGGCCCTCCGTGTCCTCTGATGCCAGGTCCCAGAGAATCGGCGCGCCAGCTGCTAGCCCGCCAGCGAGAACAGGAAGCAACCACTGGAAAACCCACTCGCCGCGGACGCTGTCCCGCCCCTTTGCCACTGCGCCCCCCGACTCGCCGGCAAGGTCGTCTCGCCAAGGACGCCGATGGTAGCGAAACATCGAATGGGGATGAGTCTCGCCACGTCGAGACCGCGCACCGACGAGCCTGCTGGTGGGCTCGAGCCTGTTGAACGACACCTGGACTCCGGTCGAAACTTCACTCGTTCGCAGTACGGCTCCCACGCAAACCGCGAACGGGGAGATGCTCGCGCGGCAGTCGCGCCCAACGGAGGAGCGTGCACCGTGGCTCAGCCGAACGTGCAGGTCGTGCAGAAACGACGGCGGCGGGAAGCTGCAGGTGTGAGGCGAGAACGGCCAGATCCGTCAGAAAGACCCGATCGCGCCAGGAAACGACCTGCGTAGCTCTGAGGACTGACGTCCCGCGACGCGGATCGATACCAGGTCAGATGCTCCGCGAGCTCACCTGATGGACCTGGCTGACCACCGCCGACAGCGGGGGTTCGATCAGCCGCCCTCTGTGGCCGATCCTCAGGCAGTCAAGCCGCGGTCGAGCACAGCGGCCGTGAACGTCCAGCCGTCGCCGGCGACGCCACCCAGTCCTGCAGCTTGACCGCGGGGCCGGGCGCGTGTTGAAAGTGCGTTTAGTGCGTCGGGTCTGGGGCACTGATACAGTCGTTACGAACGAGCCCAGAAGCGTCGAGCTGGGGCTCACACCTCACGAGAGGTTTGCCATGCCCGCTCCCGAGTTCGCACCACCTACGAGTCCAGAGGCCGATGAGCGGCAGACGCTCTCCCGCAGCCAGGCGGCGACCCGGCTGAAGATCAGCATGGGCAGCGTCGACAAGCTAATCTCTGCCGGCATCCTCGGCAGCCTCCCTCTGCAGGCTGCCGTCGTCGAGCACTTCGCGTCCTGGCCCACGCTCACGGTCAGGGCAGGAGAGCTCACGGTGCTTCGCACTGCGCCGCGGGCTCCCGCATACCCCGGCGAGGGTCGAGAGTTCATCGGATACCACGTCGACATGACCGACGAGCAGCTCGCCGCTGCTTCGCTCGGATACTGGCGCTCGGACCCCGACAAAGTCGTCGGGAACGAGCTGTTCGCTGTCACCGTCGCATCGTTCCCGGTTGCGGTCTTCCGCATCACCGAGAAGGTGAAGACGGTGACCCGCGACGGCGAGGACCGCCCGCGTCACCTCTACGCCGGCGACCTGCTCGCGCGGCTCCGACACGGAGCCCAGGTCCAGTGGAGCGCAACGATGCCCGGTCACCTTCGCGACCGCGTTCGCCAGCTCATGCACAGCAGGGTCGTCGCCGAGAGCGGCGGTCCGATCGCCTACCTCGGTCCCGCGCTATAGGACTCCTGCCCGCTCCCAGGTCAGGCGCCGCGAAAGTCGTGCGAGCCGAGTCCAAGCGATTCGGCGCATGTTCGTAGGGCAGTGGCCCACCTAGGTGGTCGGTGACTCGATTGGACCTGCCATGCCTTCCCTCACCTGGCTCAACGTGCTGGACGACCTCGCCGACACCCCGGCCTGGTTGAAGTGCACCGTCGTGCTCGTCGTGCTCGCCGTCTGGGCGGCGATCCGGCTGGGCGCCGCGTTCCACACCCCCACCAACCTACGAGTGGCCCGACTGAAGCGACGCGGCATGCACAGACGAGAGCGCTGAGCCTCGCCGCTGCGGAACCACCCCTGGAGTGTGCCGCCCGGTGCTGCGAGTGCGGACTACGTTTCACGTGCAGACGTGGAGCGCCCCTCGATCCCAGCACGCAGCGGGGCGAGGTGACTACGAGGGAGTCACAGTGTGCACTTCGCACTGCTCAAGCAAGCGTGCGAGAACACTGAGAGTCGCGAGGTACTCGAGCGCGACCTGCTCGCTCAGTTCGGTTTGCTCATGAGTGGCGGGGTTGCGGATCACCATGTTCGTTCCGGGCGCGAACTGCCGAAGGCCGTCGAGCATCGTGGTGACGTCGCGGTCGTCCGGCGCACCGGGCCAACGCAGACGCGGCTTGCCCGGCTCGGGGTCGGTCTTCGTGAACGCCTGTTGCCACAGAGAGGTGTCCGGGGCGTCGTTCCGCCCAGTCAGCTGCTTCATCTGACTGTTGACGGCTTCGGCCGCGGCCGCCACGGCGGGACGGAAGTGTCCGTCGTTCCACAGGCGCTGCGCGGGTGCCCACACCAGAGGGTGCAACTGGATCGGCGACAGCGCCGGGCTCTCCAACGCCTGGGCGCGACGCAGCAGCGCCTCGAGGCGCCCCGCCGCCTGATCCACGCAGGAACGCACGTTCACGGGCTCCAGAACCGGCTTCGGCTGACGGATCGTGTTCCAGTTCACGAACGGGTCGACTGGTCCTATGCCCTGGACGTTGATCCTCACCTCGGTGATGTTCGCCAACTCCATCAGCGTCCCGACCGTGCGGTCGAGCTTCCGTGTGACCGCAGCGATCTCGTCGGCGTCGACGCCGTCTGCTGGGAACACCGCCGGCATGATGCCGCGACCACCGAAGCCGCTCGACTCGACGTGCATGGTCATGAACTCTTCGAACAACGACGAGAACGCGTCGAGCTGGGACTGCAGGTAGGTCAGGTAGTCAACGCTGTTCTTCGGATCCACCCGTTCATGCTGACACCTCACCCCGGAGGCCGTGGTCAGATTCGACGGGGCCGCGCAGCTTGGCCCAACCCGAGATCACGTCTGCGCGACCGCCATGCCCGCTCGCAGTCCCCGACGCCTTCATCTCTGACGCGCGCCCGCTGCAGGACGTCGCGGTCGAGGACGTGAACTCCGCGAGCAGCGGATACGTCGATAGGCGTCTCGGCATCGACTTCGAACTGTCGACCACAGGTCGGTGGGCCGGGGCTCTCAGCGATGCCCAGCGCATGCCACACGTTGCCTCCGTCGATTCCACATCCGAACGCGTCACCATGCACCCTGCACGTGCGCGCATCACCTTCCGCGTACGCACGAAGGGTGACCCTCCGCCACTCCAGCCCGCGCACGCAACGTTGGCCTGGTCTCCCGCATAGGAGAGCCCGAATCGGAAGCGCAAGGCTGCTCGCGACCTCCGACTAGACAGGACGTTCTCGCGTTCAGTGACGCTCTCGGAGCGCTCGCACCACACGGCTGAAGTTGTCCGCGAGGCGTCCGCGCGGCTGGTCCAGCCTCCTCAGGACGTCCAGCGCCAAGACCACCAAGCCGCACACGAGCACGACCCCGAACGCCACGAGTGCGGGTCCTGCTAGTGAGTTCATGCCCCCGGTCACCAGAACGCAGATGGCCGATCCGCTTCCCACGGCGGCAAAGGTCTTCTTGATCATGCTTCCTCCAGCGTGCGGCGAACGATGACTACTGGGTCGGTGCCGTCGCTGCGGAGTTTGAACGCGGGGGTGCCACGGCCCAGCGGCGAGAGACCGTCGGAAGATGCGCCCGACGCGCAATCACGTGCACGGGCCGTCAGTCGGAGCACGGCGACGCTGCCGTTGGAGAGCCTCGGATGAACGCCGCCGCCGCGGGCGCGAAGACGGCGGCCGGGAGTGACTCACCGCGACACACGCCGCGGTTCCGGCGGGGAACCGGGCAGAACTCCAGTTGCCGCGGCCGTGGCAGGTGTATGAAGGCCCCATGGATGCGAGCGCGGCTGTGGAGGACGCCCTCGAGTCGACGTGCGCGCTGGTGACAGCCGCGCACCCGATGCGGTTCGAGCCCCGCCGGTCGTTGGCGTTGCTGCTGCACGCCGGCCTCGGCGGTGAAGCGCCTGTGTACGTGCAGGCACTGTTGGAGGCCGCGTCGTTCGGGACGGTGAGCGGCACGATTCGTGCGTGGTCGCCGCGGTGGCTGCTGGAGGTCCGGGCGGACAAGCTACCCGCCCGCAACCACGACACCGCAACGGCCGGCATCACGACGCGCACGTTCGCGCGCAGCGCGTTGCGCTCCGTGGTGATGACCAGCCGAGGGTGGAAGACGGACGAGTACCAGGCCCCTGGCGCGCCTCCGGGGGCCGTCCTCTCTCTCGGGTACGACGACATGGAGGACCACGTCGTGCTGGGAGCGAACGACTGGGAGCCCGACTTCACTGCGCTGCATCGCACGCTGCTCGAGGATCTCACTCGACGGCCCTGAAGCACCGGCGTCGCAAGCGCGCCGCGCGTGGCCACGAGACGCTCTCGTGGCCGGGGCAGGGGCGTATTAGGGAAGTCAGGCAATCTCTGGAAGCACTTAAGCGAGTCGGGCAGACCGGACTGCGCATCTCGAGTTCCTCTGCCACCGGAACGACAGCGAGGGCCGCCGGACTTCGGTCCGGTGGCCCGTCTTGCTGTCAGCTCGTCAGAGCTAGTCGCGCGCCGCGAGCCCTCGGTCCTCGATGTGCGCGCACGCGCGGAGCGCGGCAACGCCGCGCACGAGATCGTGGGGTCGTGTCGCTACCGGTGACGCACCGTTCAGCGCCGCGGCGTACGCCTGCGCGGCACTAGTGAGCTCGCTCCGTGCGGGATCACCGAGCCGGTAGAGGACGTGCCGGACGGTGCGGGCCGCGTAGTCGCCGTCAAGGCCGAGGGCACGTCCGGCGGTGTGCCACGTGCCGGCGCCGGCGAGTCTCGCCACGGCGAGGGACACGACCACGCGGCGGAACGTCACGTCGGGCACCGCGACGTCCCGCCACCGAGGCGGCAGCCAGCGCGGGTCTGCGAGAGTCGGGATGCGATCCATCGGGACCGCCACGAGCGGCAGTGCCTGGTCCTGACTGCGAGCCAGCCTGGAGTGCACTCGGCCGCTGCGTCGAAGCCACATGCGGGCGACCGGAGCAAGGGGCGAGCTCCGCGGGAAGACGTTCCAGATCGCCGCTTCCCCCAGCCCTGAACGCTCGGCGAACAGGGCTCCGAGCGCATCAGCGGCGGTCGACATGCTCTCGGCAGTCAGGATCGGTGCCGCCCGGGTGACGACCTCAGCCATCGTGGCCGGGTCGGTAGGCGGCACGAGGAACGGCCGGCGCGCCCACGGTCGCATGCCGGTGCCGCGTGCCGAGGCCGCGCCGGCAGCACGCCACGCGGCGAGCCTTTCGCGACCGCCGGTGACCGAGCCCCACAGCGGCTCGGGCCGTCCCTCGGTCGCACCGTCGAGCTGGCGTTGGAGGTCGGTGAGGCCGTCGCCCACAGCCGGCCCGGGCGGCGAGTCACGCCACGAGTGACCGCAAGCGCACCGCTCCGGTGTGCACCCCTGCGAGCGGCTGGAGGCTCGCGCCACCAGGTCTGGGCGACGGCCGCAGTGCGAGCACGCCCCGGAGAGCAGCACGTGGTGGGATGCGCACATGAACGCCCACGGCAGCTGCCAGGCGTTCAGCCAGGGGCGTCCTTCGTCGAGGCATGGTGCGCAGTAGCGGGTCCCGGACAGGAACAGCCACTGTCCGCGTTGCACCGTCCGGTGCGCTACGTCGGCGTGTGTGCCGGTCAGGGCGCCCAGATCCAGACCTGCGAAGTGCCGGAGGAGAGTTGCCTCGAGCTGCTCGCGCTCGATGCCCAGCTCTCGTGACACGTCCCGCACGTGCCAATCGGGCAAAGCGAGGTGCACGTACCGGACGGTGCGCCCGGCAGACCGCAGCCGCAGATGGGCGTACAGCGAGTGGGGGTCGGTCTCGATGAGCGCCGCGATGCGGTGGAGGTAGCCAGCGAACGCCTCACCGTGCGCTGGCGTGGCGTCAAGCGGCAGCATCGCGGGGTTCGCGTTCTGCGAGAGGCTCCCAGGACTTCCACAACGTCGCGATGGTCCCCGCCGAACCTACGGCTTCGTCGATTCGGTCACGGTAGTCGGGTGCCTTGTGTGTCCGGGGCATGATCGACGAGGGCAGCGCGTGCACGTACTGGCAGGCCCAGCGATCCATCAGCCACTGCAGGATCGCGCTGGTCGGGAACTCGGCCAGGGCAGGCCACCTGTTCGTGGCGGCTGCGAGGACCCTCGGGTCGTGCTCGACCTGGTGCGCTCGGCGCTGGAAGTCGACGCCGCTGCTCGCCATCGTGGTGCGCGTCCGGTCGATGGCGGTCCAGAACGAATCGGCGTGACCGGTGTCCTCGATGTGCTTCAGCGCGTTCCCGGCCTTGGCGGCGACGTGCGCCGGCAGTCGCAGGGGTGCACCGATGCGGGCCCATCTGGGAGTTCCCGCGGGTGCGGCCGCGCTCAGCGCGGCGAACATTCGTGCGCGGTCGTATCCGACGTGATGGAGGAAGTCAGACAGCCCGTGGTTGAACTCGGACAACGGCACGACCTGCGGCATCCAACCGGTGCCGCCCTCCATCCCTGGCTGGGGGATCCTTAGCGAGGGGCGGGCGGCGGCGCAGGCGGAGCTGATCGCTTCGGTGACCGCGTCCGTGTCGTCAGGGCTCAGCGGGTGGTACGAGGGGCCACGCTGAGGGGCGCGACCCCGAGCGCGCTGCTGGTGCACCGCACGCAGCAGGGTCGGGTGGGATGCCGGGTCCGTGCTGGTGGTGAGGTCGAGGGCGTCCGACAGGAGCGCCCCGAGCGCGTGCCCGTCGGCGGCGACGTAGTTGCCCGCCAGGTACGGCCGGTCAGACACCGCCCGGTGCAGGTACTCGGTCCACCGCAGCAGCGTGCGGCAGGTGCCGGCTGCGTCGGCCTCGGTGGTCGCACGCTCCAGGAGCCGGTTGATGCGCTCCTGGGTGTGGAGGTGCACGACGTCCGGGCGTGGGCCGAGCAGGTCGGTAGCGTGCGCGCAGGAACTCACGTGCGAGCTGCCGTGACGCAGCTGGGTGCTGTCCCCGTCGTCCTCGGTGAGAACGGTGTCTGGCGCGACGCCCGTGCCGCAGGAGGGGCAGCGGGCCAAGACGTATCGGCGGTGATCGAGGCACACGGCGACGAGGCCGGTCTTCCACCACAGGTCCCAGTGGCCGTGCTGGATGCAGACGGGGCAGTAGACGCCGCCGGTGAGCAGGGCAGGCGCTGAGGAGGTGGCCCCTGCTGTCCCGGTGCGGTGCTCGAACCCGAACAGCCCGGTGGTGAACCGGGCCAGGGTCATCTCGGAGAGCACCTGTTCCTCGACACCGAGGAGGTGCGCGAGCGCGCGCACGCTGTCCTCGGGCGGGAAGCCGGACAGCCCGCGGGTGCTGACGCGACCGGACGCGGCAGCGCCCGCCGCGAGAAGCAGGTCTCGCGGCGGGCGCTGCAGGTGTCCGCCGATCCGCAGCAGGTAGCCACCGAGCTGCTCCCGGGGGCGCGGATCGATCCGGACGGCGATCACGGGGCCGAGGACTTCCGGCGCTGGGTGGTCTTGGACGAGCGGGGCGCGTCCTGGGCGCGCATCGCGTCGGCCGGGTTCTTCGGCATGTTCGCGCGGTGGACGGGGGCCCCGTTGGCGGTCCGCTGCGCCGTGCGCGTCGTCGCGACGCCCTTGCGGATCGCGTCGGCGTAGGTGCCGCCGCTGGAGCGGATCGTCGAGACGGCCGCGGCCTTCAGCAGCGTGTACGTCCCGCCGAACAGGCCCTGGGTGACGTCGTAGACGTCACCCAGCAGGCCGGTGTCCGTGAGCGTCGCCTGGACGTCGTCGTCGGGCAAGTGGAACTGCCCGACGAGGGACGCGGTCACCTGCTGCCACGCCTTGTGCTGGTCGGCCTCGCTGGCACCCAGGTCCGCGCGGACCAAGTCGGCGCGGCGGGCGATCTGCTGCACCGACGAACCCATGCCACGGGCCGCGCCGTTGAGCAGAGCGCTCTTGCTCATCGGGTTCAGACCGATGAACACCAGCGTCACCGGCAGACCGGTCAGCAGGTTCTTGAGCCCGTCGACGGTCTTGCCCTCCGGGGAGGAGCGCAGGTTGTGGGCGTCGTCGATGACGATGCCCTCGACGCCGAGCTTGGGGAGCATCGACCGCAGGTGCGCGACCTTGGCCTGGGCGGTGTCCCGCGATCGGGGCACCAGGCCGGCGTGGATCTCGATGGCCTCGGCGATGTCCTTGTAGCCGTAGCCGGCGCCGATCTCGACGTACAGCCACGGCATGTGGATGTACGGCCCGAGCAGCGACCCCTTCTCCGCGATCGCGCGGCGCTGACGGCGCAGGACCTCGAACATCGTGGCGGTCGTCTTGCCGTAGGTGGCCTGGCCCTCGAGGATCAGGGTGCGTCGCTCGAGCGGGTTGACGGCGTTCTCGGTGACGAGGTCGTCGATCCGGCGCCGCATCCGCAGGCCCAGCACGGTCGTGACCGACGGCGTGGCCCGGGTGCACGCCAGCGCCGCGGACGTGGACGTCGTGTTCGGGTCGTCCAGGACGCAGGTGCCGGCGTGCCCCTCGGCACCGTGGTGCCGGGCGCGGGCGTCGATGGCGGCGGCGACCCGGTCCCAGTTCTCCCGGTCGGACCACAGGCTGCCCGTCTGGTTCAGTTCCATGTCATCACGCTCCCGGCGTTGGCGATGTCCTCATCGAAGGCATCGTTGTCGTTGTCCTCGACGTCGAAGTTGGGGTCGACGAACTGGGGCAGCTCGTCACGCTCCCAGGTGGTGGAGGGGTCGGGCGCGAGCATGGCGATGCTGAGGCGGGCGCGGTCACGCTCGGCGAGCAGCAGGCGCTCGAGGTTGAGCCCGAGCTTGCGCTTGAGCTTGCGCTCCTGGTCCTTGCGCTCGTTCTGCAGGAGCTTGGCCTCGGTGAGGTCGATCTGCTGGATGGCGCTCGTGAACTGCTTGAGCTGGTTGGTCCACGACGTCGTGCGCATCGACTCCCCGAGCGGCACCTGGGAGCCGATCTGGGTGCCGTAGTCCCGCACCGTCATCCAGGTCCCGCTGGTCGGGTGCTGCACGTAGATGCGGGTCGGGTCGTACGGGTCCCAGCAGACCCGCAGGTGCGGGCTCCGAGGACCGCGGATCCGGTCGCGCAGCTCGGTCAGCGCGGGACCGTCGTAGCGGATTCCGTTGACGTCGATACCCTCGTCGTCCGCGCGGCACAGGCGGCTGGGCAGGAAGTCGAACGCGGTTCCCGGGCGCGCCAGGACGTGCGGGGCGCCGCCGTTCGCGATGTACAGGGCGTACGCCTCGTTCGGGCTGATCCGGCGGCTGGGGTTGGCGGGGTCGCGCAGGCTCTCGTGCGGCCCCTGGTGGTAGAGCGCGTCGATGCGGTACTGCAGCGCCGCCTCCAGCTCGGCGATCGTGAACAGGGCCTGGTCCTCGGCGTGGCGCCCGCGGTGCTGCGTGCGGGCGCCGGTGTCCCCGGGGAACTGCTGGGACCAGAACTTCAGCCGGTTGTGGAACGACTCGACCACGCCCTTGTGGTGCCCCTTGCGGGGGGCGGCGAACACCGTGTGGATGCCGGCGCGCGTGGCGACCAGGGAGACCAGCTTGGAGTCGAACTGCGCTCCGTGGTCCATCATGATCGCGTCCACGCTCCGACCGGTGACGGGGGTGCCCTCCATGGTCGTCGGGGTGGACTCGGCGGGGATCTCGAGGACCTCCGGGGCGCCCTCCCACCAGTGGTCGGTCAGGGCGTGCCGGCCGCTGTTGATCGTCGGGGGCATGAGCATCCGGCCGATCGCGATCGAGATGTCCCGGGCGGTGTGCGGCGCGGGCACCAGCATGAACGCCCGAACTCGGCGGTCGTACGCGTCCATGATGGTGATCGCGTCGACCGTGACCCACCCGGTCACCGGGTTCCACGCCTTCGCGTCGAGCGTCGCGACGTCCATGTGGCAGAACTCGCCGGGCCGGGTGACGATCCGGCGGCCGTAGAACCCATCGGGCCGGCTGGACTGGTTGTGACGCACACCGGCGGGCTTGTCGATCCGGTACTTCGCCCCCTCGACGTCCAGGATGGTGCGGAGCGTCGCCTTCGGGATGCCGTCGAGGTCGACCCCGCTGTCCAGGAGCCGCGAGCGGAACAGGGCGAGCTGGTTCTTCTTGCTCGTGGTGCTGCGGGTGTTCGCACCGAGCTCGAGGACGAGGTCGTGAGCGGCAGCCATGATGACGTCGGCCTCCGCGAGGCGGGCGATGGTGTTGAACTTCGCGAGCTTGGACTCGTGGATCAGACCCTCGACGCCACGGTCCTCGAACTTCCGCAGCAGCCGGTACAGCCCGGACTGCGACGCGGCGCCCCCGGTCGGGCGGCCGCGCATCTCCTTGACTTTGGCGGTGATGCGCTCACGCTGGCTGGTGACCGCCGGGTCGTACTCGGTCCGGGGGACGTACCCGGGCCGGGCGTCCCAGACCATGCCGCCGGGGTCACCGTGCAGGACCTCGAGCAGGTCGGCGGTCAGCTGCTTGAGCTTCGCGCGCTCGACGTCGTCCAGGTACGGGAACCGGGTGTCCCGGGTGAACTCGTAGTACGAGCCGGTCGGCTCGACCGGGACCAGGTCCTGGGCCTGCTGGAGGAACTCGTCGTAGGGCTCGCGGTGGCGCTCACCGCCGCGGTCGACCACGACGTTCAGCTGCCCGTCGTGGAACTCCCAGCGCACGATGGTGAACGCGTCGTCCGCGCCGGTCATGCGTGTGCCCACGGTCAGGGGCACTCGGGTGGCGGTCATCGGGCCACCTCCCAGGCGATGCGCTTGGTCGGCGCGGGCTGGTCGAGCAGCACGGTGGTGTCGTCGAGCAGCCGGTCGAGGTCGAACCCGGCCCGGCGGTGCCAGAGCCGGGCGCAGGCGTTCTGCCAGCCGCGGGTGCCGCCACCCTCGGCCTGCACGAGGCCCCACATGGTGCGGGGCAGGGGGATGTCGCCCCACTCCTCGACGCGGACGTCGCGCAGCTCGTGCCGGAACGCGGACAGGAACCGCAGGTTCCGCTCGCGGGCGACACTGATGTTGTCCAGGCCGACCGAGAACGTCCAGCCCAGGAGCTCGCAGGTGCGGGCGGTCAACTCGTACACCGCCGCACGGACCGGGTCCATCCGCACCTGCGCGGCCACGTCGACCACCTCGATGCACCCACCGCGCCGGACGCCGAAGTCCGGGTAGTGGTAGACGACCCGGCCCGTGGGCAGGTTCCACGCGAACTGGAGGAACTGGGTGTTGACGTCGTGGTGTCCCTCCCAGTCCAGCTCGCGCAGGTGGTTCTCCTCGTTGCGCGACCCGGCCCACACGGCGTGGTTGCCGTCCGGGTTGCGGAACACGTACTTGGAGATCCGGTTGGGCATGGACTCGTAGGACGCCGGCCGCAGGACCGAGTCGAACTCACGCAACGGGGTGCGCTCGATCTCGGAAGCCTGGATGGGTCGGACGTCGCGGTCCTGCCGGACGAGCATCACCGCGGTGGACGCGATCGCGTCCAGGTCGGTCGGCCGGTCCCGCCACATCGTCACGAGCTCGTGGCGCGAGCCCGCCTGGGACTCCTGGGGGACGTAGAGGTTGCGCCGGCCCTTGCGGGGCCCCACGAACGGGCGCTGCTCGTACGTGGGGTGCGTGATGCTCGCGTTGCCGACGGGCCCGGTGGGGTTCGTCGGCGCCGGGGCGATGCTGGTGATGGTCTGGCCCTCGACGGTCGCGGTGCCGACGCGCGGCGTGTTGGTGACCGTGTCAGTGGTTCTGGGCATAATGATCATGCCCTCCTTCCGAGTCGCATTCGGACGGGCGGTAGTGGGTCGTTGGAGCGACCCCGTGGGGACCCCTGTTGACGTGCCGTTGGAGCGGCACCCGGCAGGGGTTCCCGTCTTCAATTCTCATCCGCGTCCCGAGCTTGGAGTCTCGCGAACCGGTGAGTCAGGTCTACTCGCCACACCGAGGCGTCGTCAACCCTTGTCGGGTAGCGCTACCCGGCCTCGACGGGTCCCGACTTGCGTGCATATTATGGCATTCTGTATAGACGCTGAGTCATCATCGTCCCAGTTCAGGGGCGCTACCCAGCGAACGGAGCCGCGAAGGGTCGGGGCGGCAATATCGCCGCAAGTTAGCGCTATCAGGATTGCAGCGACCCGGATGTGGACCACTGGGTCACGCACCTCGGAAATCCATCCTTGAGACGAATGCGGGCGCCGCCTGCTGGTTTACCTGCTAGTGGGCACCGTCGAGCTTCGACACAGAAGCGACCGGGCGCAGAGGCAGGGCCATCCGCTGGACCGTGACGACTCCGACCTGTTCCGGCGCCGCGTATCGAGCGGCGACTTCGGACGCATCCCGCCACGGCGTGAGAATTCGGGTGAGCGCCCCACCATGTGTAGGCGTGTTGGTGTCACCGCACACGGCGACCGCTACGTCCGCGGGGACCGCGAGACCGGCGCCGCGCGTCGCGTCGAGAACCTCGGACACGTCGGACGGCGACACCACGATGATCACGTCCGGCCGCTCGTCCGCCCGGGACAGCAGGGCAGCCGTCTCTGCGGCCGCAGACGCGCGGCGCTCGCCGCTGCAGCGAACTCGGTCCGCCTCGACCGCAAGACCGTGCTGCTCGAACCCTTCGATGAGGCCGTGGGAGCGTGCGTCGTGCACCGGGTTGCTTGGAGATCCAGCGAGGATCGCTGGCCGCCTGTACCCGGAGGCGACGAGCACGGCCGTTAGGGACCGTGCGCCTTCACGCTCGTCCAGCGTCACGGCGCTGACGCCCTCGAGCTCGAAGCCCAGGGTGCACACCACGCAGCCGCTGCGCGTGAGCGCATCGACCGCAGTGCGCAGCCCCGGGACGTGGCCGGGGTCGCTGCCGTCGACTGCAGCGATCACCAGTCCTCGGACGCGGAGGCGGTGCATGTCGCGCACCCGCGCCACGAGCTGATCACGGTCGCCGCCCGCGGACATCATCGAGACGCTCAGGCCACGTGCGGACGCCTCCGCTGCGACTCCGTCGTAGACGGCGGTCGTGATCTGCGAGTCGTGGGTGTCGGTGATGATGAGGCCCAGGGTGCTCGTACGTCCACGCGCGATCGCCTGTGCCGACGCGTCCGGGACGTAGCCGAGCCGCTCGGCGACCTGGACCACGCGCTGCTGGTTGGGGGTGCGCCGGCGCTGATCGGCACCTCCGTTGACGGCGCGGGAGGCAGTCATCAGCGACACGCCTGCCGCACGGGCGACGTCACTGAGGGTCACTTTCCCGGTCACAGTGCGGACGCTACCGGCGCGGTCGACATCGCGTCACGCACGCCTCGACCCGCTGCCCCGTCCGCCGCCGGGCCGCACGCTAGCGTGCGAACGCGCTGTTCAGCGGCCGATCGGGACGCCACCACGACGACCGACGTGCATCGCGCGCTCGCGTTCGTCACTCGCCGGACGTCCAGCGCTCGAAACGATCCCGAGCCTCGCGGATGCCCATGTCGAGAGCCACGGCGATCACCGACCACGAGTCACCCCCGGATCGCGCCGCAGCGACGCTCGCTTCGAGAGCTCGCCGCGCGTCCACGTAGGCCATCCGGGCTTCGCTGATGGCGGACAACCTGGAACCGGAACCCATGGTCGCAGGGTCGATGCTGCGGACGGACTGGTGCATCTCGTCGGACGGCCCCCGGACGCCATCCATCGCGGCGGGCTCCCGCCGAGCTCCGCAGCGAGGGCAGAACTCGTCGCCGGCACGCGTCGGATGCGGACAAGTTCGCCGGCGCAGCTCGCTGCGGATCACCGAGACGACGAACGGCAGCGCTACCTGGTAGTCGGTCGCGCCGTCCGCTGCGACGAGGTCGCTGATCGCCCCCTCGCGCACGACCACACCCGGCTCGTCGACGGACGTCCAGACGTCCAAGCCAGGGTGGTCGTCCGGAGCGATGACGATGCTGTAAGAGTCCCATCGCTCACGCATGTAGAAGGTGCGCCCGTCGACCGTTCCGGTGATCACCCACGGCGCGGCCGGGAGCTCCTCGGTCGCCTCGACGCCTAGGGTCGCCGCGGCCCGCTCCAGCGAGGCTGCTCGCTGCGCCAACTGCCGGCTGTTCTGTTCGTGCATGGCGTCGAGCGCGCGCTCGGCCTCGGCCAGCCGTGCCACTCGTTCGACGGGGCTCAGTTGGCACGGGCAGATGCCGTCCGGATGCACCCGGTGCCCAGGGCGCGGGTGACAGCTGCACTCGCAGCTCGCGGCAGCGTCCGGGTCGGCGCGAACCCCGGACGGGTCGATGTCGAGCAGGCGCCGGCGCAGCCGTGTCCGTTCGGCGCTGCTCGCACGGTGAGCGGCATCCGGGTCGGACTGGGCGTCAGGCATCGCTCGCCGCGGCGGGAAGCGTGTCGACCGCGACGACCGGCGTCGTCCGCCTGAGCGTGAGGTCGGCCTCGGGAGCTAGAGGCTCGAGGTACAGCCACATGTCCTGGCCGGCGACGATGCCGCTCGACATGGTCGTTCCGTTCAGGTGCTGGATGCCCGTCACGTGGAGTGGCTGGTCGTCTCGACGGAGTGTCCCGAGCGGGTACCTGGGGTCGTTCCCAGCCGGGCCAGCGGTGACTCTGGTGGCGGTCACCGCGCCGCCTGGACCGGTCGACTCGATGAGGTGCATCGCGCCGGATGCGGTCGTCACGAGCCACCGCCCCCGCGTGTGCATCGGGTCAACGACGTCGCTCATCGGGGCCACCGTCCTCGCCGAGCTGCACAGTGGGGTGCAGACGCTCCTGCATCGGAGGCCGCAAGTAAGCCAGCACCTCCCAGCCGAAACCTGCAGCGTCGAACCTGCCATTACGCCAGAACGCCCAGGACATCGCGGCGGCGTACAGGTACCGCTCGTGCTGCAGCGTCCACAGGTCCCACCCGACGATCACGGCGATGCGGGTGCCGCCGTCGGTCAGCACGACCGGGAGCCCCGCGGTCACGTCGCCGCGGATCTTCTTGTACTTCGGGATCACGCTAGCCACCGGCACGACACGCTCGGTCTGCTGCCATGCGAAACCGCGCGGCTGCTCAGCGGCGCCGCTCTCGCGCGAGCGACCCTGGAGGTCCGGCTCGTCGAACGCGCCCTCGCCCGAGCCCGAGTCCTCGTCGTTGCTGGTGGCATAGGCCCGCGGGTGCCTCTCGCGGGACTCCCCGTACGAGGCGTCGACCGCGGCCTCAAGGCCGCGCACCAGGACTTCGAGGCCGATCTCCCGGCCGAGGTCGACCTCCCCGACGAGGAACCTCGCGTCTCCGACCAGCGTGACACCGGCGTCCGCGTCAGCGGCCGGTTCGGAGGTCCGGGGCGGCTGCATCAGGCCGACCTCGAACAGTTTGTCGATCTGCGACTGCTCGAACCTGACCGCGGGCTGCCCGCGCTCCTTGAACTCGATCAGGGCGCCTTCGGCGACTTCCACCCGGGTCGGCAACGACCACAACCACGGGCGCTCGATCCCGGTCACAGCGGGTCGTCCTGCGGGAAGGCCGGCAGACCGGCGAGCTCCTCGGCTTCGACGTAGTCGATCGACGTCACCAGACGCTGGAACCAGAACCCGTACTGGTCACCGTCGGGGTCGAAGTCGTAGGTGTACTTGTGACGGTCTCCGACGCGGATGACGCCGGCGTCCCTCGCGAACACCGCCTCAACCCGAATCAAGGGCGCCCACCGGTCGTCGGCGAACCCGGGTGCCGAGCCGGGCCCGACCTTGCGCAGAAGCAGGTCGGAGTCCGCGTCGACGTAGTAGACCGTCTCCGACGTCGAGCGGATCGCCCACACTCCACTCTCGTCCGCAAGCACGAGCTCGCCGACGCTCGGGGCGGTCACGACAGACTCTGCGGCTGCACGACAGGGAGGTGAACGTCCCATGGTTCGGGCGTGGGGTCGCCCTGGACGGCAGCACGGACCTCCACGTCTGGTGTCCGACCGGACTGGTACTCGAGCATGGTGCGGACGGCACTCTCGTAGCCGTGTCGCCAGCCTCGGCGGAACTCGAGCCGGGACCGCAGCGCGTAGGTGCCGCAGACCACGACGACGGCGTAGAGCGCGAGCGTAAGACCGATCGGCTGACCGTCGAGCAGCGTCCACGTCGCGGCGGTGAAGCACAGGGCGCAGATGAGGTACGTGTCGGCCCACCAGAGCATCGCTCGCGCCGCACCGGGGCGGCCCGCGCTCTGACGGTTGTCGGTGGTGCCCATGTGTTCGCCTTCCCTTGCTGGACCGGCGGTCCTCACCGGCGAGGGGTGACGCGGTCGGCCTGATGGGACGGCCGACCCTGACATGTGAGTGTCATACCCCGGGTGGTTATAGTCAACATTCTGTGCAGTCACGGGCGTCCACGGTGACCCGGACGGGGCGGCCCGCTGACGGGCCGGCCTCCTCGAGAGGGGCCACGGCGCTCTTGTCCGGCGAAGCGGACCTCGGGCCGGCCGCGCAGCGGAGGCCGTGTCGGACCTGTCCGGCACACTCCGGCCCATGACTCTGATGGACGTGGCTTCGGAATCGGTGGCAGCACTGGTCGGAGCCGCGATCGCAACGATCGCGGCGATCGCGGCGCACCGCTCTAAAGACCGAGCTGCGGGGCGACGCTCGGCCGCCGACGCGATCTGCCCTCGCCTGCAGGACCTGCTCCAGCTGGTTCGAAAGTGGGACCGTGACGCCGCCGTCGTCCGGTGGTTCGAGGCCACCGAAGGGGCGCTCAATGCCATCGAGGCCGAGAGCCACCGCCTCCCCGAGGGCTGGGGCCATCTGCGTCGAAGCATCCGTGCTGCCATCGGCGAGGCGACAGGCACGTTCGCGTTCGCCGACCGAGGCGCGCACGACCTGACTGCCGAGCTACCAGAGCGGTGCCCGACATGGGCGGACAACGCGGAGGAGTACCTGACGTACGCACTCAAGAGCGTGCGTACGTGGCGCGACCTGGCGCCGTCGTCTAGGCGTTCGCCCGAGTTGGTGGACTTCGACACGTGGCTGCATCGTCGTGCGCAGACGCCGGGAGTCCTGAGTCTGATCGCGTAGGCGGCACGCGCCAGCCTCGTAGGCCGCCCGCGTGTTTCGCCGGACCAGGCAAGACTGGATCGCACTCCACGTCTGGAGCGGGCTCACCTTCTGGCTGTCTATACATCGTGACAGACTGCCGGTTGTGGACTATAACCAGTGGGGTTATGACCCGGGGTCTGTGGGACCGTGGACCCTGAACCAGCACCGACCTAGCGTTCCCGCCGTGCCACGTTCTCCAGTTACCCCCGAGCAGCTGGCACTCGGCACGCAGGTACGCACAGCCCGCAAGAACGCCGGCATCGCGCAAGAGCGGTTGGCGATGATCGCCGGCCTGGACCGAGCGTACGTAGGTGAGATCGAGCGCGGTCGCGCGAACCCGTCACTGAAGACGATGTGGAAGCTGGCGCGGGCCATCGGCGTGCACCCTCGGCAGTTCCTCGCGGATGACCCGGAGGACTACGCGGCGCGGGCGTCGGAGTTCACGGACTAGCTCGCGGGAAGGTCGGAGCCTGCCAGGATGCCCGCATGGGCACGACCTACGCCGACGCGGTCGGCGACCTCGATGCCGCCATCGACAGGCTGCGCCTGGCGCGGTGGGCCGACGAGGCCGAGCAACGACGCGCACTGAACGAGGCGATGGGGTGCGTGTACCGGCTGCGCAATCGGGTGCAGCTCCTCGTGGCCGACCTTGACCGCTACTACTCGATGGCCGATCAGCACGTGCCGGCGCGGATCGTCGAGGCGATCGTGTTGGTGCGCGGCGCCGGTGAGCACGACTTCCTGCGAGACGTGGAGCCCCCGTGCTCGGTTCGCGTACCTGGGTCCGTGCACGTTCCCGAGCAGGAACTTGTTTGCAGACGACCGGAACTTGTACTGGCGCGCCCGCTCGGACCTGGCCTACGACCTGACCGCTCGTGACCGGCGGCACGGGCCCCGGTTGGCGCAGTTCTACGACGATCATCTGGCCGGATACCTGGTGCTGGACACACTGGACGCCGCGCGGTCGTTCTTCGCGAGCGGCACGCCTGATGGTGGCGGTTCGCTCGAGGGGAGGTGGCGACTGCTGCCCGAGTGAGGAGACCTGCCGGTTCGTCACTACTCGAACATATGTTCGATACCAACTTCGTGGTGGACCGGATCCCGATGCGCGACATGGCACGACAGGCGCCATCTCAAGCCACCGTCGGCCTCCACGTCACCCGACCCAGCCACCCGCTCGCCGTCCAGGCATGGATCATCGACGCCAAGGGTCGGGACGTGCAGATCACCGGCGCCGCGATCGCCTGGACCGCCCGTACCGTCCACATCCGCTACACCGACCACTACGGCCGCGAAGGCACCGTCTGGGTGTGGGCCTCAGCGGTCACACGGTCGTGACGGCCGGCGCCTCCGTACCGCTACTCGAGACCCGACGGCCGTGGTGCAGCCAGTCGTACACCACACACATGATCGCGTATCCCGATGCCCACCTGGGGTACTGCCGGCGCTTGCGCTCCTGCATAAGGAGGGTCCGGATGCCGTCGACGTCAGTAGTCAAAGTGGGAAGGTCGGCGGCGTGGTCGAACAGCCAGTCGACGCTGCGCTTCTTGACCAAGTCCTCGATCGTCGAATCGGAGGAGGCCGCCTTGAAGAACCGGTCACGCACCCGCGCGACTCTCTTCACCACCTTGTCGGGCACCTCGGCGGTGTCGACGAGATCGCCGTCATCGGTGAGAACACCAAGCTCCCGCAGGTACTTAAAGCAGGGGACGTACCAGTTCACGGGCCACTTCGCGATGACAGCGGTCAGCATGTTCTCCGGGGGCACGCCACGGTCGGGAGTCCCGAGCACGTCGTCGATGACGTCCCACCGAGACAGTCCCACAAGACCGATGGCCGTCATCTTGGCGCCAACTCCGAAGACGATGTCGAGGTCCGCGGCGCCCGCGCTCTCGATGTCGGAGACGGCCACGAGGCGACCGTCGGGATCGTTGGCCTTCACGAGCTCATAGACCTGGTCCTTCAGGTTGCGGAGGACCCGGGCGGGCAGCGCCCGCTCCCGCTCCGCGAGCACGGTGAACAGCTCTGCGAAGTCGGAGACGACGATCTCGAAGCCTTCAATCTCGCCCGAGGTGAGGCTCAGGCTCCGAGTCCTGACCTCGGGCGTGGCGTTCTCCTGCCAGTTCACGAAGATCAGGCGGTCTCGCAACTTATCCACGTTCTTGCCGCGCAGGGCCGTGACCAGCGCGTCGAGGATCCCACGAACGTTCGAGTCGCTCATCGAGTATCCGAGGAAGATCACCGGGTGCTCGACGAAGATCGTCGTCAGCTTCGCCGCGAGGTACGCGTTCCGCTCACGGAAGTCCTGGTAGTCGTCGGCCGTCAGGACGAGCGACTCCGGGTCGGTGGCCGCCCCGTGGATCATGTAGATCTCGGCGATGCCGTGGGTGTCGGAAAACAGGAGCTCGTCCTGCCCGATGAACGGCGTGTACCCGGGGAAGACCTCACCGAGGAGGCCGTCATAGTTCGTCGTGATGATGCCATCGGCCTCGACGTGCGAGAACAGCTCGAACTCATCGGCGAGCGCTGCCGACGTACTCCTCGTCCTGACCTTCTCAGTGATGAACTTCGCGATCTCGATCTTCAGGGGCGTGGCGGTGTCGACCACGATCGACCCGTACTGGTCGCGTGACTCCTGGTAGCGATCGTCGGACCACCACAAGTCGTAGAAGTCAGCCGCGATCAGCGCCGCCGTGAGTGCCAGATCGCTGCCGGCCCGACCGCGGTAGTACTCGAACTGGTTCGGCGTCTGACGCGCGAACACACGCAGCAGGCCCTCCCAGTCGGGCAGTCCCGCGTACCGCCTCGAGACACCCGAACCCACGAACAGGTACGGGCCAGCCATGGCCTTGAGGTGCGGACCTAGGAAGTTCGCGACGACACCCATAGGCACAACCTAGTGGGCCTGCGGGGACCGCCTGGGTACCACCCTGGCGTCACGGTCTGGGCGCGACCTCGCCTAACACGACTGAGGAGTGCACTGGCGGCTACGACCCGATCAGCCGCCGCGTGCGTCCTTCGGATTCCCAAGATGCTCTCCGAACCGGTGAGCCTTCCCACCGATTCCTACAAGTGGTGCCAGTTCGCGAACTCGACGAGCCGCGGCATGCTGCTCAGGCCTGCATGTCCACGAACCGCGAGTAGTGCCCCTGGAACGCCACGGTGATGACGTCGGTCGGGCCGTTACGGTGCTTGGCCACGATCAGGTCGGCCTCGCCCGCGCGCGGCGACTCCCGCTCGTACGCGTCCTCGCGGTGCAGCAGGATGACCATGTCGGCGTCCTGCTCGATGGAGCCGGACTCACGCAGGTCGGACATCGCGGGCTTCTTGTCGGTTCGCTGCTCGGGACCACGGTTCAGCTGCGACAGCGCGATGACCGGGACCTCGAGCTCCTTGGCGAGCAGCTTGAGCGCACGCGAGAACTCCGAGACCTCCTGCTGGCGCGACTCGACGCGCTTGCCGGACGACATCAGCTGCAGGTAGTCGATGATCACGAGCTTGAGGTCGTGCTTCTGCTTGAGCCGACGGCACTTCGCCCGGATCTCCATGAGCGACATGTTGGGCGAGTCGTCGATGAACAGCGGCGCCTCGGTGAGCTTGCCCTGGATCTGGGCCAGCTTCTGCCAGTCGTCGTCGCCCATCGAGCCGTTGCGCATCTTCTGCAGGGGCACGCGGCCCTCGGCGGACAGCAGACGCATGGTGATCTCGGAGCGGCTCATCTCGAGCGAGAACACGACGGACGCCTGCTGGTGCTTGATCGACGCGGCGCGCGCGAAGTCCAGCGCGAGCGTCGACTTGCCGATGGCGGGGCGGGCCGCGATGACGATCATCTGGCCCGGGTGCAGGCCGTTGGTCAGGCGGTCGAGGTCGGCGAAGCCGGTCGGCACGCCCACCATGCCCTCGCCGCGGTGCCCGGCGGACTCGATCTCGTCCAGGGTGCCGGCGACGACCTCGCCGAGGCGGTGGTAGTCCTCGGTGGTGCGGCGGTCGCTGACCGCGTAGACCTCGGCCTGGGCGTTGTTGACGATCTCCTCGACGTCGCCGCCGTCGGTCGCGTAGCCGAGCTGGACGATGCGGGTGCCGGCCTCGACGAGGCGGCGCAGCACGGCGCGCTCCCGGACGATGCGGGCGTAGTAGCCGGCGTTGGCCGCGGTCGGCACCATCGAGATGAGGGTGTGCAGGTACGGCACGCCGCCCACGCGGCCGATCTCGCCGCGCTTGGTCAGCTCGTCCGCGACGGTGACGGCGTCGGCGGGCTCGCCGCGGCCGTACAGGTCGAGGACGGCGTCGTAGATCGCCTCGTGCGCCGGGCGGTAGAAGTCGCTGCCCCGGATCTCCTCGACGACGTCCGCGATGGCGTCCTTCGAGATCATCATGCCGCCGAGCACGCTCTGCTCCGCGTCGAGGTCCTGCGGGGGGGTCCGGTCGAACGCCGCGCGGCCCTGGCCCGCGGGGGCCCCGTACTCGAGCTCCTCGATCGTCACGCTGCTGCCCGCCCCACCTTCGCTCGTCCCCCGGCGACTGCCGTCGAACACCCGTTCTAGCACCGCCCTCCGACACGTCGGCGGAGGGCGGGCGACCGTGTCCGGTGCGCGCGCCGACGCGAGGTTAGGACCCCGGGGGACGGTCCGTCGAGCGAGACGTCCACAGGGGGTGGGGACAGGGTTGTGGAAGGCTGTGGACACGCACCGTGAGATGTCCACAGGTCGTGGACACAGGTGTGGATGAAGCCGGGCACGCCTGTGATCAGGGCGTTCTCACCGGCGCAAACACCGTGAACCCATGTGGACGGGAAGAAGTTGGCCGCCATTTCACGCCTCGGACAGGTGCCGTCCACCGTCGACCGCCAGATCCTCGGCCTCGCCGTGCCCGCGCTGGGCGCTCTGGTGGCCGAGCCGCTGTTCGTGCTGGTCGACTCGGCCATCGTCGGGCGCCTGGGGACGACCGAGCTCGCGGGGCTGTCGCTCGCCTCCACGCTCCTGGTGACCGTCGTCGGCCTGTGCGTGTTCCTCGCGTACGCGACCACGGCGGTCGTCGCCCGGCGGCTCGGCGCGGGCGACCGCACCGGCGCGCTGCAGGTCGGCGTCGACGGGCTCTGGCTCGCGGCCGGCCTGGGCGTGGTCCTGGCGGCGGTCGCGATGCTGGTGGCCCCCTGGGCGGTCGGGGCGCTCGGCGCGACCGGGGACGTCGCGCACCAGGCCGTGCTGTACCTCCGCGCGTCCGCCCCGGGACTGCCGGGGATGCTCGTCGTGCTCGCCGCCACCGGGGCGCTGCGCGGCCTCCAGGACACCAGGACACCTCTGGTCGTGGCCGGGGTCGGCGCGGCGGTCAACGCGGTGCTCAACGTCGTGCTCGTCTACGGCCTGCACCTCGGCATCGCCGGCTCGGGCGCGGGCACCGCCGCCACGCAGGTCGCGATGGGCGTCGCGCTGGTCGTGGTCGTCGTCCGGGGCGCGCGGGCGGCCGGGTCCTCGCTGCGGCCGGCGCCCGGCGGCATCCTCGCGGGGGTCCGCACCGGCACCCCGCTGCTGCTGCGGACCCTGTCGCTGCGGGCGGCGATCCTGCTGACCGTGTGGGTGGCCACGGGCCTCGGCCCCGTGGCGTTGGCGGGGCACCAGGTCGTCAACGCGATCTGGGGCTTCGTCGCGTTCGCCCTCGACGCGCTCGCGATCGCCGCGCAGGCGCTCATCGGGCACGCGCTCGGCGCCGGCGACACCGGCCTGGTGCGCGCGCTGCTGCGCCGGACGCTGGCCTGGGGCGTCGGCGCGGGCGTGGTGCTCGGCGTGCTGACCGGCGGGCTCGGCTGGTGGCTGTCGGCGCTGTTCACCTCGGACCCGGACGTCCGCCACGCGGTCACCCTGAGCCTCGCGGTCGCCGCGGTGCTGATGCCCATGGCCGGGTGGGTGTTCGTGCTCGACGGCGTCCTCATCGGGGCAGGGGACGGCCGGTTCCTCGCCGCGGCCGGGATGGTGACGCTCGCCGTCTACTTGCCGTTCGCGCTGGCGGTGCGGGCGTGGGCGCCGGACGGCTGGGCCGGGCTGGCGTGGCTCTGGGCGGCGTTCGCGGGCGTGTTCATGCTCGCGCGGGCCGTGACGACCGGGCTGCGTGCGCGGCGGGACACGTGGATGGTCACCGGGGCCTGAGGAGCCCGGGTGGTGCGCTCCGGGTCAGCGTCCCGGGACCGCCGCCGCGAGGGCGCCCGTGACCTCGTCCAGCGCGCCCGGGCGGAGCGCGTAGTAGGCCCAGACCCCGCGCTTGTCCCGGGTCACCAGGCCCGCGTCCACGAGCTGCTTCAGGTGGTGCGAGACGGTCGGCTGGGAGAGCCCGACGGGCTCGGTGAGATCGCACACGCACGCCTCTCCCCCGTCGTGCGCGGCGATCATCGACAGGAGCCGGAGCCGGGTGGGGTCGGCGAGTGCCTTCAGCCGGCGCGCGAGGTCGTGCGCCCCGACGTCGTCGAGCGCGGGTGCGCCGCCCGCGGTGCAGCAGCCGTCGGAGGCGAGCGGCAGGAGGGCGGGCGTCGCGGTGGCCATCGCCCCATCGTGCCGCAGACATCGACGACTGTCGATGGTTGACAGCGGACGCGGCGCGCGTCACGATCGCATCGACAACCTTCGATTCGAGGAGACGACGATGGGCGATGTGCGCGACGAGGTCCGCCGCCGGTACGCGGAGGCCGCCACGTCGGTGACCCGCGCGGCGACCGCGGCTCCCGCCCAGGACTGCTGCGGCGGAACCTGCGGCGCCGACGCCGAGACGACCCGGTTCGGCGCCTCCCTCTACGACGCGACGGCGCTGGCGGGCATCCCGGTCGAGGCGCAGCTCGCCTCGCTCGGCTGCGGCAACCCCGTGGCGGTCGCCGACCTCCGCCCCGGCGAGCGCGTGCTCGACCTCGGGTCCGGCGGCGGGATCGACGTGCTGCTGTCCGCCCGACGCGTCGGCCCGACCGGGTTCGCCCACGGGGTGGACATGACGGACGAGATGCTCGAGCTCGCCCGGGACAACGCCGCACGCGCCGGCGCGACCAACGTGGCGTTCCACCGCGGCACCATCGAGGACCTGCCGCTCCCGGACGCCTCGGTCGACGTCGTGATCTCGAACTGCGTCGTCAACCTCTCGCCCGACAAGCCGCGGGTGCTGGCCGAGGCGTTCCGCGTGCTCGCACCGGGTGGCCGACTCGGCATCTCCGACGTCGTGGCGGAGGACCGGCTCACGCCCGAGCAGCGAGCCAAGCGGGGCTCGTACGTCGGCTGCATCGCGGGCGCACTCTCCCAGAGCGAGTACGTCGCGCTCCTGGCGGCGTCCGGGTTCGTGGAGGCCGACGTGACCCTGACCCACGCCGTCGCCGACGGCATGCACGGCGCCCTCGTGCGCGCCACCAAGCCGGCCGCCGCGCCGACGACCGAGGAGAACCGATGACCGACCACCGCCCCAGCGTCCTGTTCGTGTGCGTGCACAACGCGGGCCGCTCGCAGATGGCCGCGGGCCTGCTCACGTCGCTGTCCGGCGGCGCGGTCGAGGTGCGCTCCGCCGGGTCCGCGCCCGCGGACCGGGTCAACCCGGTGGCCGTCGAGGCGATGGCCGAGCTCGGGATCGACCTGACGACCGAGCAGCCCAAGGTCCTCACCCCCGAGGCCGTGCAGGCGTCCGACGTCGTGGTGACGATGGG
This sequence comes from Cellulomonas sp. GbtcB1, assembly GCF_019091725.1. Taxonomy (NCBI): domain Bacteria; kingdom Bacillati; phylum Actinomycetota; class Actinomycetes; order Micrococcales; family Cellulomonadaceae; genus Cellulomonas; species Cellulomonas sp. GbtcB1. The sequence goes on from NZ_JAGXJG010000032.1 coordinate 28,478, forward strand.
CTGCGGCGACGCGTGCCCGTACTACCCCGGGACGCGGTACGAGGACTGGGTGCTCGAGGACCCGGCCGGCCGGGACCTGGCGATGGTGCGCGGCGTGCGGGACGAGATCCGCGGGCGCGTCGAGGCGCTCCTGGCGTCGCTGGGCGTCCCGCAGGCAGGGCCGCTCGCCCGGGCCTGACCCGGGGGGCGGTCCCTCAGCGCCGCCGCCGCACGCCGCCCCGCGCCCGAGCCCGAGCCGCGGCGCCCCGAGCCGCGGCTCGCTGATTTCGGTGCATGCAGCCGAGTTCGGTGGTTCCAGCCACCGAACTCGGCGACGACCACCGAACCGGGCTCCGCCAGCGTCGCGCGCGTCGTGGGCGTCGCCGGCGTCGTCGGCGTCAGCCGACCGGCGGGCGGTCCGCGTCGCTCGCGCCCTGGCCCTCACCGCTCTCGGCGTCGCCCTCAGACCGCCCCTGCAGCGCCAGGATCAGGAACACGAACCCGACGGGCAGGAACGCGATCGCCCCGTACCGCAGGCTGTCGTTGAACAGCCCGGAGAACCCGAGCACCAGGAACACGAGCCCGATGGGCAGGTAGGCGACCCGGGCCTGCGCGTCGTCGGACGCGGGCTCCGGCTGCGGCGGGCTCGAGGGCTCGGGCTGATCGGCCATGCCTCGACGGTAGGCGGCGCGCACCCCGGGTCGCCTCCGCCGCGGGACGGAGATCCTCCTGCGACCCCGGGAACGACCGCGCCCCCGCCCCGGGGACCGGGGACAGGGGCGCGGTACGCGCTGGCGCGTGGCGTCAGGCCGCGACGACCTTGACGGTCAGCTTCGCGGAGACCTCCGGGTGCAGGCGGACCTGCACCGCGTACTCGCCGGTCGCCTTGATCGGCTGCGCGACCTCGATCTTGCGACGGTCGATCGACGGGCCGCCGGCGGCCTTGACCGCGTCGGCGATCTCGGCGGTCGTGACCGCGCCGAAGAGGCGGCCGGCGTCGCCGGACTTCGCCGCCACGGTGACCGGGTTGCCCTGCAGCGAGTCGCGCACGGCGCGCGCCTCGTCGAGGGTCGCGATCTCGCGGGTCTTGCGAGCACGGCGGATCGCCGTGATCTCCTTCTCCGCGCCCTTGCTCCACGCGGTCGCGAGACCACGCGGGACGAGGTAGTTGCGGGCGTACCCGTCCTTGACGTCGACGACGTCGCCGGGAGCGCCGAGGCCCGTGACCTCGTGGGTCAGGATGAGCTTGGCCATCTTGTTGCTCCTTCTCAGCGAGCCGACGACGAGTACGGCAGGAGCGCCATCTCGCGGGCGTTCTTCACGGCCCGCGCGATCGCGCGCTGCTCCTGGACGGACACGCCGGTCACGCGGCGGGCGCGGATCTTCCCGCGGTCGGAGATGAACTTCCGCAGCAGGGCGGTGTCCTTGTAGTCGACCGACTCGATCTTCGCCGCCTTGAGCGGGTTCTGCTTCTTCTTGGGCTTCCGGACAACGGCCTTGGCCATCGTGGTGCTCCTTGTTCTACGTACGGAGCCCGGGGCGTTGCCATGCCCCGGGATGGGATGTTCGTGATGGCGCGCGCGGCGCCGGTGCCGACCTGGCGGTCAGCGGTGCTCGATCAGAACGGGGGCTCGTCGGAGTAGCCACCCGCGCCGCCGCCGCCCGCGGGCGTGGCCCACGGGTCGTCCTGCTGCGCGGACTGGCCGCCGCCGTTGAACCCGCCACCGCCGCCGCCACCGCCGTTGAAGCCGCCGCCACCGCCGCCGCCGAACCCGCCGCCGCCACCGCCGGACCGCTGGGTCCGGGTGACCTTGGCCGAGGCGTAGCGGAGCGAGGGGCCGACCTCGTCGACCTGCAGCTCGTAGACGGTGCGCTTCTCGCCCTCGCGGGTCTCGTAGGACCGCTGGACGAGCCGGCCGCTGACGATCACGCGGGTGCCCTTGGTGAGCGACTCGGCGACGTTCTCCGCCGCCTCCCGCCAGATCGAGCAGCGGAGGAACAGCGTGTCGCCGTCCTTCCACTCGTTGCTCTGGCGGTCGAACGTGCGCGGCGTGGACGCCACGGTGAAGTTCGCGACCGCGGCGCCGGACGGCGTGAACCGCAGCTCCGGGTCGGCGGTCAGGTTCCCGATCACCGTGATGGTGGTGTCACCAGCCATGCCAGCTCCTCGTTCTCGTCGTTGCTCGAAGGGGTGTCCCGCACGGTACGCGCGCGGTCTGACGCGTCAGGACTCCTTGCGGAGGACCTTCGTGCGCAGGACGACCTCGTTCAGGCCCAGCTGACGGTCCAGCTCCTTGGCGGTGTCCGACGTCGAGGAGAAGTCGACGACGGCGTAGATGCCCTCGGACTTCTTCTTGATGTCGTACGCCAGGCGGCGACGGCCCCAGATGTCCACGTTGTCGACGGAGCCGCCATCGGTCTTGACGACCGACAGGTACTTGTCGAGCGACGGGGCGACGGTGCGCTCGTCGATGCTGGGGTCGAGGATGATCATGATCTCGTACTGACGCAGGCTCATACCCACCTCCTCTGGTCTCGGCGGCCACGGTCGTTCCGTGGCAGGAGGGTGTCGTTGCGTCGCTGCCCCCGGCCCGTCCGTCGATGGCGACGGTCGAGCGGGCACAGCAGCACACCAGTCTACCCGGTCGCACGACCCCTCGGGGCCGCCCGTCCGGGTGGACGGCGTGGGTCTTCGCGGTCCGGCTCAGCCGTTGGGGTTCGGGTTCACGGCGTTGCCCCCGGCCTGGCCGTTGTTCCCGCCCTGGCCGTTGTTGCCGGCCTGCTCGGTCGGCTGCTCGGTCGGCTGGGGCGCCGGCTGGGGTCCCTTGGACACCCGGAGGGTGACGGTCGACCCCGGGGCCACCTGCGACCCCTCCCCCGGGCTCACGCCCAGGACGGTGCCGGCCGCGGCCGCGTTGAACTCCTCCGCGACCGACGGGACGAGTCCGGCGTTCTGGAGCGCGGCCTGCGCGTCGCCGGACAGCTGCCCGGTGAGGCCTGACGGCACCGCGACGGTGGTCGGCTGCTCCGGCTCGGGCGCCTGGGTCTCGACGGGCGCGGACGTGGTCGGCTCGGAGGTCGGCACGGCGGCGCGGTTGACGTTCGCGCGCTCGGGGAAGTCGACCACCGCGGCGTACTTCTCGATCTGGAAGACCTTGCCCATGTAGTCGGCCCACACCGCCGCCGGCCAGGTGGCGCCGGTGATGCCGCGGTCGTTGATCGTCAGCGAGCGGCCGGACGCGTCCTCTCCCCAGGGCGTGATCGTCACGGGGTCGCTGCCGTTGTCGCCGACCTGGCTGAGGGACACCGCGGTGGCGAGCTGGGGGGTGAAGCCGACGAACCAGGCGGACTTGTTGTCGTTCGACGTGCCGGTCTTGCCCGCGATGGGCCGGTCGAGCGGGTTCACGTAGGCCCGGCCCGAGCCCTTCTCGACCACCTGCGTCATCGCGTACGTGGTGTCCGCCATGACGTCGGCCTCGAACTTCTGCACCGGCTGGGTCTGCCCGGTGTACGCCACGTCGCCGTCCGGGTACGTCGCCTCGGCCACCATGTACGGCTTGTGGTAGACGCCCTGCGCGGCGATGGTCGCGTAGGCGGTGGCCATGTCGAGCGTGGTCACCGCGTCGGTCCCCAGCACGTTCGACGGCTCGCTGTTGACGGGCGACTTCACACCGGCCCGCTGGGCGACGTCGGCGGTCTTCTCCGGTCCGACCTCGAGGTTCAGCTGGGCGTACACGGTGTTCACCGACTGCTCGGTCGCCTTGACCAGGTCGATCGTCCCGAAGTCCTCGAACCCGAAGTTGTTGACCTTCCAGGTCCCGAACTCCTGCGGGGAGTACCCGGGGTAGGACTTCGTGAGCGGGATGCCGTTCTCGAGCGCGGCGATGAGGGTGAACGGCTTGAAGGTCGACCCGGCCTGCTGGTTGCCCTTGGTCGCCCGGTTGACCTGGTCGGCCAGGAAGTCGCGGCCGCCGTACATCGACACGATGCCGCCGGTCGCGGGGTCGACGGACACGACCCCGACCTTGAGGTTGGGCGACGGGACCTCGCCGTTGGCGTGCTCGTACATGTTGTCGCTCGGGTCGAGCAGCCTGATGACCGAGTCCACGGCGTCCTGCTGGACCTGGGGCTCGATCGTCGTGACGATCTTCAGGCCGCGGCGCTCGAGCATGTCCTCGGTGATGGTGCCGGTGGCGACCAGCTCCTGCTGGACGTAGGTGAGCAGGTAGCCGTTGGTCCCGCCGAGCCGGTCGCTGCGCGAGTAGGCGACGGTGGGCGGGAACGTCTGGGCGTCGCGGTCGGCCTGGGTCAGGTAGCCGTCGCGCACCATGCCGTCGAGGACGCCGTTCCACCGCTGCTCCGCCTTGTCCTGGCTGACCGCGGGGTCCCAGTTGCCGGGCGACGGGATGATGCCGGACAGCAGCGCGGCCTCGGACACCGAGAGCTCGGCGGCGGGCTTGCCGAAGTAGGCCTGGGCGGCAGCCTCGATGCCGTACGCGCCGCGGCCGAAGTAGATGGTGTTGAGGTACCGGCCGAGGATCTGCTCCTTGGTCTCGGTCTGCGCGATCTTGATCGCGAGCAGGGCCTCCTTGGCCTTGCCGACGTAGCTCGTCGTCGTCTCGCCGACGTAGTAGCGCTCGACGTACTGCTGCGTCAGGGTCGACCCGCCCTGCGTCGCACCGCCGCGGACGTTGTTGAGGAGGGCGCGGGCCATGCCGGTCAGCGAGACGCCGGAGTTCTCGAAGAACGTGCGGTCCTCGGACGACACGACGGCCTCGCCGACGTGCGCGGGGAGCGACTCGTAGTCCACGAGCGTCCGGTTCGGGCCGTCGTACGACCCGATCTCGGTGGTCCCGTCGGCGAAGTAGACGGTGGACGCCTGCTCCTCCGCGAAGTCGTCCGGCGCCGGCACGTCGGTGAGCGCGTAGGCCGCGACCCCGAGCCCGAGGCACAGGAAGACGAAGCCGATGACGGACCCGACGACGAACCGCCACGAGGGCAGCCAGCGGTGCAGACCGCGGTAGCCCCGCCGGGGGTAGTCGATGATCCGCCGCCGTCCGCCGGACGCGGCGGTCCCGCGCGCGGCGGTCGTCGCGGACCGTCGGTTCGAGCCTGCCACGGCACTGCCTTCCTGTGGACTGCTGGGGGGAGGGCCGGCGGCAGGGAGCCGTCCGGGCCCGGATCAGTATGCGCGAGCGGTCGCCTGCCGCCCGCGGGCGGACGACCCCTCCCGGCGACCTGCACACGATCGCCACGAGGCCCCCCGCCCGGCTTCCCGGCCCGATGAGCATCCTGGCAGCCGCGCGCCCGCCGGGCACGTGACCTGCGCGCCGAACCGCCGTGCACCGCCCCGCCACGCCGGACGAGCCCGAGGTGTTGCCCGGATCACCCGCTTCGTCCTACCCTCCCCGATGTATCAGTTCGATACATCGGTGCGCGGACAGCGGGAAAGGAGGCCACGGTGCGCGGACGTTCCGACGTGCTCGAGTCGGCCATCCTCGGGCTGCTGCACGACTCCCCGATGCACGGGTACGAGCTGCGCAAGCGGCTCAACCTCCTGCTCGGCTCGTTCCGCGCGCTGTCCTACGGGTCGCTGTACCCGGCGCTCAAGTCGCTGGTGGCGCGCGGCCTCATCGCGGGCTCCGACCCGCAGCAGGCCCCGGCCCACGGGTTGGCCGGCAAGCGGGCCCGGATCGTCTACCAGCTCACGGCCGAGGGCAAGGAGCAGTTCCAGCACGTGCTGGCCTCCTCCGGCCCCGCCGCGTGGGAGGACGAGAACTTCGGGTTCCGGTTCGCGTTCTTCGGGCAGACCGACGCCGAGACCCGGCTGCGGATCCTCGAGGGCCGGCGCACCCGGATGACGGAGCGCCTGGAGCTGATCAAGGACTCCGTGTCCCGCACCCGCGTCCGCATGGACGAGTACACCCTCGAGCTGCAGCGCCACGGGCTCGAGCAGGTCGAGCGCGAGGTCCGCTGGCTCGACGACCTCATCGACCACGAGCGCAGCAACCGCGGCGCCCGTCCCCGCGGCGTCGGCCGGCCGGCCGACGCCCGCACGAACGCTGTCGAGGATGACTCCATCGTCGCGGCACCAACCCCTCAGAAGGAGCGAGGATGACCGCCATCCGCGTTGCGATCGCGGGCGTGGGCAACTGCGCCTCGTCGCTTGTCCAGGGCGTGCACTACTACGCCGACGCCGACCCGAGCACCAAGGTGCCCGGCCTCATGCACGTGCAGTTCGGCGACTACCACGTCTCCGACCTGGAGTTCGTGCTGGCGTTCGACGTCGACGCCAAGAAGGTCGGCTTCGACCTGTCCGAGGCGATCGTCGCGTCGGAGAACAACACCATCAAGATCGCCGACGTCCCGCCGCTCGGCGTGACCGTCCAGCGCGGCCCGACCCTCGACGGCGTCGGCAAGTACTACGCGCAGACGATCGAGGAGTCCGACGCGGAGCCGGTCGACGTCGTCCAGGCGCTCAAGGACGCGAAGGTGGACGTCCTCGTCTCCTACCTCCCGGTGGGCTCCGAAGAGGCCGACAAGTTCTACGCGCAGGCCTGCATCGACGCGGGCGTGGCGTTCGTCAACGCGCTGCCGGTGTTCATCGCCTCCGACCCGGAGTGGGCGGCGAAGTTCGAGGCGGCCGGCGTGCCGATCGTCGGCGACGACATCAAGTCCCAGGTCGGCGCGACCATCACGCACCGCGTGCTGGCCCGTCTGTTCGAGGACCGCGGCGTCATCCTGGACCGCACGTACCAGCTGAACGTCGGCGGCAACATGGACTTCAAGAACATGCTCGAGCGCGAGCGCCTGGAGTCCAAGAAGATCTCGAAGACGCAGGCCGTGACCTCGAACCTCGAGGACGGCCCGCTGGCCGGCAAGAAGGACGACCGCAACGTCCACATCGGCCCGTCGGACTACGTCGCCTGGCTCGACGACCGCAAGTGGGCGTACGTCCGCCTCGAGGGTCGCGCGTTCGGCGAGGTGCCGCTGAACCTCGAGTACAAGCTCGAGGTCTGGGACTCCCCGAACTCGGCCGGCATCATCATCGACGCCGTCCGCGCCGCGAAGATCGCCAAGGACCGCGGCATCGGCGGCCCGATCCTGTCGGCGTCGACCTACTTCATGAAGTCCCCGCCGGTCCAGCACGAGGACCAGCACGGCCGGGAGCTCGTGGAGAAGTTCATCCGCGGCGAGATCGAGCGCTGATCCGCCCGTAGCGGAACGCGGGATCGGCGCGACCAGAAGTACGGCGCGCTGCTTCCAGGGCGACCACGACGAAGGGCCCGGCACCCCACGGTGCCGGGCCCTTCGGGTGCCTCAGCCCCCCGCGATCTCCGCGCGGAGCTGGTCGAGCAGCGTCGCCAGCCCGTCCGCGAGCGCCTCCGCCTGCGCCCGGGTCGCTGTGGCCGACACCGTCCACACGCGGTCGGGGCCGCCGTCTACCACGGGCACGGCCGCGAACTCCTGCACCTGCGTCATCGGCACCGCGCCGCCGTCGACCGTGGTGGTGAAGTGCACCTCCTGGGCGACCGCGGACTCGCCCTGCTGCTCGCGACGCACGACCACCACCTCCTGCTCGGTGGCCTCGATCGCCCGCACCGCCTCCGCACCGAGCGCGACGACCAGCCCGGGGTCGTCCGAGCGTTGCACGCCGACCGTGACGTTGGCCGTGAACCCCGCGTCGGGGGTCTCGTGCGCGGCGGCGAACGCGATGCCGGGCGTGCCGAGCGTCTCCGGCGGGATCAGGTGCCAGCCCTCGGGCAGCGGGGCGGCGTCCTGGGGGTCGGTGGTCATGCGTCTCCTCGGGTCCGGGGCTCCGTCGAGTCTAGGTCGGGCGCCCGGATAGCCTGACCCGGTGCAGGTGGTCTCCGATCTGAAGCAGCTCTGGCCCCTGGTGGACTTCCGGCGGCTGCTCACGGTCCGCCTGGTCAGCCAGTGCTCCGACGGCCTGTTCCAGGCGGGGCTGGCGACGCTGTTCTTCTTCTCGCCCGAGAACGCCACCACCGCGACCGGCGTCGCGGCGGCGTTCGCGGTCCTGCTGCTGCCGTTCACCGTCGTCGGCCCCTGGGCGGGCGTGCTGCTCGACCGCTGGCGCCGTCGCCAGGTGCTGCTGGTGGGCAACCTGGTGCGCACCGGTCTCACGCTGCTGACGGCGCTGGTGATGGCGACGGCCGGCGTCGGGCCCGCGGTGTACGTCCTGGCGCTCGTCACGCTCTCGGTCAACCGGTTCCTGCTGTCGGCGCTGTCGGCGTCCCAGCCGCGGGTCGTCGCGGGGCCGCTGCTGCTCACCGCCAACTCGATCACCCCGACCCTGGGCACGGTGTCGTCGGGCGTCGGCTGGGGCATCGGGTTCCTGCTCGGGCTCGTCCTGCCGTCGGGCACCACCCGCGACGTGGCGTCGCTGGTCGCGGCCGCCGTGCTGATGACGACGGCCTCGCTCGTGGCGACCCGGCTCGGCAAGGACCTGCTGGGGCCGGACGCCCGGGCCGACGCGTCCGAGGTCCGCCGCGCGCTCGGCACGCTCGCCCGCGGTCTCGTCGGCGGCGCCCGCTACCTGGTCCGCCGCGGCACGCCGGCGCGGGCGCTCGGCGTCATGGCGGTGCACCGGTTCCTCTACGGCGCGGTGTTCATCGCGAGCCTGCTCATCTCGCGCAACCTGCTGTCCGACCCCGCCGACGCCCGCGCCGGGCTGGTCACCTTCAGCACGGTGGCCGCGGTGACCGGGGTCGGCTTCGCGCTGGCGATCGTCGCGACGCCGATCGTGTCGCCGCTCGTCGGGCCGCAGGGCTGGATCTCGATCTGCCTGGTCCTGGCGGCCGCGACGCAGGTGCTGCTCGCGATCACGGTGGCCTACCCCGCGGTGCTGGCCGGCTCGTTCGTGCTCGGCCTCGCGGCGCAGGGCGCCAAGATCGCGGTCGACACCATCGTGCAGCGGGACACCGCCGACGAGTTCCGGGGCCGGGCGTTCGCGCTCTACGACGTCCTCTACAACGCCGCGTTCGTCGGCGCGGCGGCGCTGGCCGCGGTCGCGCTGCCGGACACCGGCTGGTCGCGCGGGGTGTTCGCGCTGATCGCGGTCGCCTACCTCGCGGCGGCCGTGGTCTACCGCACCCGCGCCACCGAGCCCGCCGAGGTCCCGGTCACCGCCTGACCCCCGCCCGGTCAGGCCTGGCGGGCCGCCCACCACGACTCGAGCTCGGCGCGGGCGCGCTCCTCCCCCAGCGGGCCGTGCTCCATGCGCAGCTCGAGCAGGTGCTTGTACGCCTCGCCGACCTCGCGGCCGGGCCCGATGCCGAGCACCGCCATGATCTGGGTGCCGTCGAGGTCCGGGCGGATCGCGGCGAGCTCCTCCTCCTCGGCCAGCCGGGCGATCCGCTCCTCGAGGTCGTCGTAGGCCTCGGAGAGCCGGCGCGCCTTGCGGACGTTCCGCGTGGTGCAGTCGGACCGGGTCAGCCGGTGCAGCCGCTCCAGCAGCGGTCCGGCGTCGGTGACGTAGCGCCGGACAGCCGAGTCGGTCCAGGCGCCCTCGCCGTACCCGTGGAACCGCAGGTGCAGCTCGGTGAGGCGCGCGACGGCCTGCACCGTCGCCTTGTCGAAGTGCAGCGCGCGGAGGCGCTTCGCGACGAGCTTGGCGCCGACGACCTCGTGGTGGTGGAACGAGACGCCGCCGCCGGACTCGAACCGGCGGGTCGCGGGCTTGCCGATGTCGTGCAGCAGCGCGGCGAGGCGCAGCACGAGGTCCGGGCCGGGCACCGGGCCGTCGGGACCGGTCTCCAGCGCGATCGCCTTGTCGAGCACGGTGAGCGAGTGCTCGTAGACGTCCTTGTGCCGGTGGTGCTCGTCGATCTCGAGCCGCAGGGCCGGCAGCTCCGGGAGCACGTGCTCCGCGAGGCCGGTGTCGACGAGGACGCGCAGGCCGGGTCGCGGCTGGCGGGACATCAGCAGCTTGACCAGCTCGTCACGGACCCGCTCCGCGGACACGATCGCGAGCCGGTCCGCCATGTCCGTCGCGGCCGCGAGCGTCGCCGGTTCCACGTGGAACCCGAGCTGCGCGGCGAACCGTGCGGCCCGCAGCATGCGCAGCGGGTCGTCGTCGAAGGACTGCCGGGGGTCGACAGGGGTGCGCAGCACGCCGCGCGCCAGGTCGCGCAGACCGTCGAACGGGTCGACGAAGGTGAGCTCCGGCAGCCGGATCGCCATGGAGTTCACGGTGAAGTCGCGGCGGGACAGGTCGCCGTCGAGCGAGTCCCCGAACGCGACCTCCGGCTTCCGCGAGGACGGGTCGTACGCGTCGGTGCGGTAGGTGGTCACCTCGACGACCACGTCCTCCGCGCCGCGGCGCCCGTGCCGCCGCGCGCCGATGGTGCCGAACGCCCGCCCGATGTCCCAGTGCGCGTCGCCCCACGCCGCGAGGATCCGCTCCGTCTCGTCGGGGGTGGCGGAGGTCGTGAAGTCGAGGTCGGCGCTCGGCCGGCCGAGGAACGCGTCCCGCACCGGGCCGCCCACCAGGGCGAGCTCGTGCCCCGCCGCCTGGAAGAGGTCGCCGAGCTCCAGCGCCGCCGGCGCGAGACCCGCGATCACGCCGAGCGCGCGCTTCTGCAGCGCGAGCAGCGCGTCGGCGTCGACGGCGGAGCCCGCGCCCGCCGGGGCGGCACCGGTCCCCGCGGCCGGGGTGGGGTCGGGCGCGGTGCGGGGGGTCAGGTCGTCGGACGGCACGACGCCCAAGCCTGCCAGATCCGGGCCGCCGCCCGCCGACGCCGAGGTCCCGGGACGCTCCGCCGCCGGTCGGCGCGCACAGGTCCTCCACGCCGAGTCCGTCCGGCGGCCGTGACGGAGTCGTTACAGTGGCCTGCATGCCTGAGCACGCGCGCGCCCTGCCCCCGCAGGGCGTCCCCGCGCCGCCGGGCGGTCACGCGCTGCGGATCGACCCCCGGTCGACGCGCACGCGGCACCCGCACCTGCCCGTCGTCGAGGAGACCTCCGCGGGCGGGCTGGTCGTGCGCCTCGACGCCGGCCTGCACGTCGCGGCCGTGATCGCGCGCCGCAACCGGGCGGGCCGGCTCGAGTGGTGCCTGCCGAAGGGGCACCTCGAGGGCGAGGAGACGCCGGAGCAGGCCGCGGTCCGCGAGATCGCCGAGGAGACCGGCATCGTCGGCCGGATCGTGCGCCGGCTCGGCGTGATCGACTACTGGTTCACCGGCGACGACCGCCGCGTGCACAAGATGGTGCACCACTATCTCCTCGGGGCGGTCGGCGGCGAGCTGACCGTCGAGGGTGATCCGGACGGCGAGGCGGAGGACGTGGCGTGGGTACCGGTGGTGGACCTGCCCGGGCGCCTGGCCTACCCCAACGAGCGACGACTGGCCGAGGCCGCGCACGTGGTCCTCGTCGGCGAGGCATGAGGCTGCGCGGCACGGCGGGGCGCGCACGAGCGGTCACGGCGGCGGTCCTGGCCGCCTGCGTGGTCGCGCTGTCCGGCGCGCCCGCACTCGGGTCGACCGCGGTCCCGGCTGGAGTTCCGGCTCCCGCCGCCCCCTCGACGGACGACCTGCCCGTGTCCGTCGCGATCACGGCCGTCGCGCCCCAGGTGCTCGAGCCCGGCGAGGACCTCACGGTCACCGCCACGCTGCGCAACGACGGCGACGAGGTCGTCGAGCAGCCCCGCGCGTCGGTGCGCATCTACCGCTACCGGATGTCCACGCGCGAGCAGGTCTCCGCCTGGGCCGACGCCGGGGACTCCAGCCCGATCGGGGACGTCGCCGCCGTGACGACGCTCGACACCCCGCTCGAGCCCGGCGCCACCACGACGGTGCAGGTGACGGTGCCGGCCGCCGACGTCGGACTGCTCCGCACCGACGACGCGTGGGGCCCGCGCGGGCTCACGCTCGACGTCGGCGACGGGCGCAGCCGCGTCGGGCTGGACCGCAGCTACCTGCTGTGGGACTCCGCGGACGACCTGCCCAGCGCGCACGTCGGCGTGCTGTCCGCCGTGGTCGGGCCCGCGACCGACCCGTCGGTGGACGACGCCGGCGACGAGGCGGCCGGCGACGCGGCCGGCGACACCGCGGGCGCCGCCCCGAGCCCGTCGCCGTCCGCGTCCCCGTCCGCCGACGACGGCGCCACCGAGCAGGGCGACGACACGGCGGGCAGCGACGACCGCCTCACCGCCCTCACCGCCGCGGGCGGCCGGCTCAGCAAGCTGCTGCAGGCCACGGCCGACCACCCGTTCGTGTCCTGGGCGGTCGACCCGGCGCTGGTGGACGGCGCCGCGGCCGGGACCCGGGCGGACCAGGCCTGGCTCACGGCGCTGACCGGTGCGGCCGAGGACCGCGAGGTCCTGCGGCTCCCGTGGGCGGACCCCGACCTCGCCGCGGTGGCCCATGCGGGCGCCGCCGACGGCACCGCCGACCTGCTCGCCCTCGCCCGCGGCGTCGCGTCGACGTCCGGGGCCGACCTGTGGGCCGACGCCGACCCGGTCCTCTGGGCGGCGGACGACGTGCCGGACCAGGTGACCGCGGCCCGCGCGGCGCAGTCCGACCCGGGCACGCCCCTCGTCGTCGGTCCCGACGCGATGCCCGCGCGCGGCTCCGAGTCCCCGAGCTCCCCCACCACCGTCGACACCCCCGGCGGCTCCGTGACGGCCCTGGTCCCGGACCCGACCCTGTCCGACCTGCTGTCCGACCCCGCGACGTCCCAGCCCGGCGTCACCCCCGCGACCGCCGCGCAGCGCGTGCTCGCGGAGACCGCCGTGCTGGCCCGGTCCGACGACGCCCGCAGCACCTACGTCCTCGCGGCGACGCCGCGGGACTGGCAGCCCTCGACCGCGATCACCCAGGCGCAGCTCGCCGCGCTGGGGTCCGCGCCGTGGGTCGAGACGGCCACGGTCGCCGAGATGCTCACGGCGCACGCCGCGGGCCGCGCGGACGGGGACGACGCCGAGCGCGCCGCGCTGCCCGAGTCGCAGCGCACCGACACGGAGCTCACCCCCGCCTGGGTGAACGCGCTGGCCGCGCAGTGGCGCTCCGCGGGCGAGTTCGCGGCGGTCGTCCCCGACCCGGCCGCGCTGCTCCGCGGCCTGGACGCCGACCTCGTCGCCCCGCTGGCGGTCGCGTGGCGCGACGACCCCGACGGCCGGGCGGCCGCGATCAACGACGCCATCGCCGAGTCGCAGCAGCGGCAGTCCGGGCTCGACGTGCTGCTCAACGAGCAGTTCACCGTCATCTCCAGCTCCGCGCAGATCAGCGTCGCGGTGAGCAACGAGCTGGACCAGCCGGCGCGCGTCCGGGTCGAGCTGCGCCCGCAGAAGGCCTGCCTGGACACCGCGCGGTCGCCGGTCACCGAGGTCGCGCCGAACGCCGACACCACCGTGACGATGACGCTGCGTGCCAGCGCCAACTGCGACGTGACGGTCGACGTGTCGCTGGTGTCCGAGACGGGTCGCCAGCTCGCGACGCCGCAGCAGTTCTCCGCGCGGGTCGCGCCGACCATCGAGAGCGTCGGCGGCATCGTCGTCGGCGTGCTGCTCGCCCTGGTGCTGGCCTTCGGCATCTGGCGGACCGTGCGCCGCGGCCAGACCTCGCGGCGCGGGGCCCGGGTGGTCCGGGACGCGACGTCCGGCCGCGACGCGACGCCCCCGCCGGGCGGCCCGGCGCCCGCGCCCGAGCACACCCCCGCCGACCGCTCCGCGGCCGCGCCCCCCGACCGACAGGACCAGCCATGACCTCGCCCGCCACCGGACCGGTCGCCGGTGACCCGGACGGCACCGCGGCCGGCGCGACGGCCGGCGGCGGCACGGACGCCGGGACCGGCGCCCCGGCCGGGACCGCCGTCCGCACACCGGGCCTCGGCCGGTCCTCGCTCATCATGGCGTCGGGCACCGCGGCGTCCCGCGTGCTCGGCGTCGTCAACACCGCCCTGCTCGGCTGGGCCATCGGCGTCACCGGGCACATCGCGAACGCGTTCTCGGTCGCGAACAAGCTCCCGAACACGCTGTACCTGCTGATCGCCGGCGGCGTGCTCAACGCGGTGCTGGTCCCGCAGGTCGTCCGCGCGTACCAGCGCGCCGACGGGCAGCAGTACGTCGACCGCCTGCTCACCGTCGGCATCGTGCTGCTCGGCGGGCTCACGGTCGTGCTCACCGCGGCCGCTCCCCTCTTCGTGGCGTTCTACTCCTCGTTCCCGGACCCCGAGGTCACCCGCGTCGCGACCGCGCTCGCGTTCTGGTGCATCCCGCAGGTGTTCTTCTACGGGCTCTACTCGCTGCTGGGTCAGGTGCTCAACGCGCGGGGCTCCTTCGGGCCGTACATGTGGGCGCCGGTCGTGAACAACGTCGTGTTCATCGCCGGGCTGCTCGTGCTCGCGCAGGTGTTCGGGCGGAACAGCGACGGCGCCGACGCCGGATCCTGGACCGCCGGCCAGACCGCGCTGCTCGGCGGCGCCGCCACCCTGGGCATCGTCGTGCAGGCGCTGGTGCTCCTCGTCCCGCTGTACCGCAGCGGTTTCCGGTACCGGCCCCGGTGGGGTCTGCGCGGGTCCGGCCTGGGCAGCGCCGGGCGGGTCGCCACCTGGACGTTCCTCGGGCTGCTGATCGGGCAGGTCGGCGTCTGGCGGATCAGCGTCGTCGCGAGCTCCGTGGCGACGGAGGGCGCGGCGGGCAACGCGGTCTACGACCGGGCCTTCCTCATCTTCATGCTGCCGCACTCGCTGGTGACCGTGTCGCTCGCGACCGCGCTGTTCACCCGGCTGTCGGGCCGCGCCGCGGCCGGCGACACCGCGGCGGTCCGGTCGGACCTGTCCCTGGGCCTGCGCACGGTCGGCGTGTTCACCGTGCTCGCCACCACGGGCATCGCGGTCCTCGCGTTCCCGCTCGGCCGGGCGCTGTTCCCGGAGTCGCCGGACGGCGAGGTGCACGCGCTCGCGACGACGGTGGTGGCGCTCGTGCTCGGCCTGGTGGCGTTCGGCGTCTGGTCGCTGTGCCAGCGCGTGTACTACGCCTACGAGGACGCCCGGTCGATGGTGCCGGTGCAGGTGCTGATGGCGGTCGTGGTCGTCGGCGGCACGGAGCTCGGGCGGGCCACGCTCGACGACCGGTACTGGGTCGCCGCGGCGTGCCTCTCGATGGCGGTGTCCTACGCGGTCGGCGCGGCCGTGGCGCTCGTGTCCGTGCACCGGCGGCTCGGCGGGTTCGACGGGCGGCGCGTGCTGGCCCTCCACCTCAAGGCGGGGGTCGGCGCGGTGCTCGCCGCGGGTGCGGGCCTCGGCCTGCTCGCCCTGCTCGGCCCGGTCGACACCTGGGGTCGCGCCGTGCTGGCCTGCGTGCTCGGCGCCGTGGTCATGTCGGCCGTGTACGTCGGCGTCCTGCTCCTGCTGCGCGTGCGCGAGCTGCGGTCGCTCGCCGCCCCGGTGCTGCGGCGGCTCGGGCGCGCGTGAGCCGTCGGGCGCACCCCCACGGAAGGGTGCGCGGGCGGCCGCGCATCGGACGCGGGACCCGCCCGCCCGTCTAGCATGACGGGGAGCCTCGGCCCCACCCGGCCGGGCTCGACGCACACCGACGACCGGACGGAGGACGAGTGGTGCAGGCCCGCCCCGGCGACCCCGGACGCCCCGACGCCCCCGCGCTCGGCCGGCTCGGCGGCACCGTCGCCGGTCGGTACCGGCTGGACGAGCGCCGCCCCACCGACCTGCCGTCCGCCGAGCGCTGGACCGCGACCGACCAGATCCTCGCGCGGCCCGTGACCGTGACGCTCGTGTCCGGCGCACGGACCGCGGCGGTGCTGGACGCCGCGCGCCGCGCCGCGCTCGTCGTCGAGCCCCGCCTCGCCCGGATCCTCGACGTCGGCCAGGCCGAGGGCACCGGCTACGTCGTGACCGCCGCCGTGGACGGCCGCAGCCTCGCGTCGCTCGCCGGCCGGGCCCCCCTCCCGGCGGACCAGGCGCGCGCCGTCGTGGGCGAGGTCGCCGCCGCGCTCGAGGCCGCGCGCCGCCGCGGCGTGCACCACCTCGCGCTCCGCCCCGACGCCGTCGTGCTGACGGCGGGCGGGCGCGTCGTCCTCGAGGGCCTCGCGGTCGACGGGGAGCTGGTCGGCGCGTCCGGCGGCACCGCGCACGCGATGAGCCGCGCCGACGCGGTCGGGCTGGTGCGCGTGCTCTACGCCGCCCTCACCGGCCGGTGGCCCGCTGTGTCCGCCGCGGGGACCGGGTCCCTGCCGAGCTTCGCCGAGTGGTCCGCCGCCGGGACGGCGCCCGCGCGCGAGGCGGTCGAGCTGGACGCCGGCCTGCCGCTCGCGCCCGAGCACGACGGCGCGCCGCTCCCGCCCGTCGACCTGGTCCCGAGCGTGCCCGCCGACCTCGACACGCTCTGCGCCGTCACGCTCGGGCCGCACGACGACGGGCCGCACAGCCCCGGCGAGCTCGTCCGCGAGCTCGAGCCCTGGCGCGCCGTCCGCGCCGACGAGATCTTCCGTGCCGCCGACGCCGGGCGCTGGCCCGCCCTCCCGGGGCAGCCGCCCGCCGCGGCGGCCGCCGCGACCGGGACCGGCTCCGGCACCACCACCGCACCTCCGACGGGAAGCAGCCCGATGACCGACGACCAGAAGCGCGCAGCGGACGACACGACGACCCCGGCGCAGGGCGGGGCGGCGACTGCCGGTGCGGGCGCCGCTGGCGGGACTGGTGCCGCCGCTGGTGCGGGTGCCGGGGTCGGCGCGGGCGCGGCCGGGCACGCCGGCGCGGCGGGCGGTGC
>NZ_JAGXJG010000316.1:0-260 GCF_019091725.1 Cellulomonas sp. GbtcB1
CGCAGGAGCCTCGGCCTGCCGCGGGCGTCGGCGCCCCCGCCCGCCGTGATCCGGCCCGGGGGCACCGCGAGGTCGAGCCCGTCCACCACCGTGCGGTCGCGGTAGCCGAGCGTGAGCGCCGTGGCCTCGAGCGTGTGGGACGTGGTCACAGCGAGCCTCCCGTGCGGTTCGTCCGCGTGATCAGGTAGATGAGGAACGGCGCCCCGAGCGCGCCGGTGTCGACGCCGACCGGGTAGCGCGCGCCGTACGCGTACTGGCCC
>NZ_JAGXJG010000317.1:0-260 GCF_019091725.1 Cellulomonas sp. GbtcB1
CGGGTCAGCGCGCGGCGGAGCCCTCGACGTAGTCCGTGTCGGTCGGCTTCACCCAGGCGAACAGCTTGCGCAGCTCGCGGCCCACGGGCTCGATCGGGTGGTTCTGGCCCTTCTCGCGGTGCTCCTTGAACTCCGGCGCGCCGGCGTCCTGGTCCGTGATGAACCGCTCGGCGAAGGCGCCGTTCTGGTTGTCCGCGAGGACGGCCTTCATGTTCTCCTTCACGTCGGGCGTGATGTCCCGCGGGCCGGAGACGTAGTCG
>NZ_JAGXJG010000318.1:0-260 GCF_019091725.1 Cellulomonas sp. GbtcB1
CCTCGTCACAGGCAAGCGTGGCGAAGGCTCGTCGGGTGTTGCTGTTGCCGTCCTCGACGACGACGGGGGTGACGAACGGGAGTTCATCCTCAAGATCGCTCGGGACGACGCGGCCGGCCGCCGGCTCGATGTCGAGGCCGGGGTCCTCGCCGGGATCGAGCACCCTCGGGTCGTCCGCCTGGTCGAGTCGCTCGAGCTCGGCGGGCGGCGCGGGCTGCTGGTGGCCCGTGCGGGCAAGGAGGCCCCTGCGGCCCGGTTGG
>NZ_JAGXJG010000319.1:0-260 GCF_019091725.1 Cellulomonas sp. GbtcB1
ACACGAAGTGGTAGTGCAGGCCGCCGACCTCGCCCGGCCGCGGGGACAGGGGCGTGACCGACACGGAGAGCCAGACCTGCGGGTACCGGGCCCGGAGGTAGGCGGACACGGTGCCCTTGCCGACGGCGGTCGGTCCGGCGAGGACGGTCAGCCGGGCGCGCGGCGTCGTCATACGGTCTGGTGCTACTGGAGTTGTGCGGCCCGGGGGCCGGCGTCTGCGGCGCCGCCGGTCACCCGAACCGGTCGACGAGCGCCTTCAC
>NZ_JAGXJG010000320.1:0-259 GCF_019091725.1 Cellulomonas sp. GbtcB1
CCCGAGCGCCCCTCCGGGTGGCTGAGTCCCGAGGGCATCGCGGCGGCCCGCCGCTCGCTCCCCCTGCTCTACGGCGACGCCGTGCCCGTGCGGGTCGACGACTCCGGCGACGTGGTCGCCGTCGGCCTGCTGCTGCGGGTCACGCCCGGGGGCGTGATGTCCCGCGCGCTGGTCTCCGGCCGCGTGATGTACCACGAGGGGGTGCGCGGCGCCCTGCTCCGGCACATCGAGAAGGACCTCGGCCCGGTGGCGCTGCCCC
>NZ_JAGXJG010000321.1:0-259 GCF_019091725.1 Cellulomonas sp. GbtcB1
CGCCCAGCAGGCCGAGGCCGCGATCGCGGTGCCCGTCTTCGACTCCCCGGAGGCGCCGGGGAGCGGGGGCGAGCGCCGGCGCCGGCTGCTCGGCTGGACCGTCACGACGTTCGCCGTCGCGCCGCTGCTCGACGCGGTGGCCGCCCGGCCCCGCGACGCCGCCGTCGTCAGCGACGGCGCCACGGTCCTCGGCGGGCTCGCCGAGGTCGGCGGCGCGCGCCCCGCCGTGGGCGGCCGGCTCGCCGGGGCGGTGCCGGTC
>NZ_JAGXJG010000322.1:0-259 GCF_019091725.1 Cellulomonas sp. GbtcB1
GCCGGGCTCAGATCCCGGGCACCGGCACGACCGCGCCCGAGCCCGTGGCGGCCCGGGGGCCGGCGATCGCGCCCACCACCTGCGCCACCGCCGCGGCCACCGTGGACGCGACGTCGGGGTGGAACACGCTCGGGATGATGTACGCCGGGGTCAGCTCGTCGTCGGTCACCACCGAGGCGAGCGCCCCCGCTGCCGCGGGCAGCCTCCCGTCCGTGGTGGGGTGCGCCCGCGCGGCGGGCAGCCCCCGGGACCCGCCCGG
>NZ_JAGXJG010000323.1:0-259 GCF_019091725.1 Cellulomonas sp. GbtcB1
CCGCGCCGGACCCTGCCCGGCCCGACCTCAAAAGGATCACCTTCCAAAAGAGAATTTCTTCTCTTTTTGAGAAGTTTTCTACAAAGGAAAGTTCAGCTGAAAGTGCAACTTTCCAATCAAGGAAAAGAGCAACTAAAAACCGCATATATAAGGTAAAAATTCGAATATGAATGCTCAACAATCTTACCATAAATGGAAAAATTATTTTGTCACCTAACTTGCCAAAAAAGGACTTTACAATCTCCCCGTTTGGCACTTT
>NZ_JAGXJG010000324.1:0-259 GCF_019091725.1 Cellulomonas sp. GbtcB1
CCGCTCGGCCACCCGGACCGCCGCGTCCTCGAGTTTCTAGGTGAGAGAAATCTCACTATAACACATGCCCCTAGTTTCGCGATGTGATAGGTGCGGTCACAAGGGAAACTATACTCGAGAGACAGGGAAAAGGTTGTCACGAGGAGGTGACCTTTGGTTGTCCCATCGAGGTATAAATGACGGCTGTAATTATTTCATTTTGTCCTATTTATTGTGCCACGTCACGAAACTCTTCGGTTTTCATGTAGGCGTGCCCATG
>NZ_JAGXJG010000325.1:0-258 GCF_019091725.1 Cellulomonas sp. GbtcB1
CTCTCGGCGCACCGGCGCCTGCGCGCGTCAGCGCGACGGGTGCGTGAGCGTCCCGGTACGGGCGTCCTCGCCCAGCCAGTGCGCGCTCGGCTTCGGGGTGCGCTCGAACGTGTCCCGGTCCCAGGCGATGAGCCCGAACGTGGGCGCGTACGACCCCCACTCGTAGTTGTCGAGCGCCGGCCAGTGCAGGTACCCGCGCACGTCGATGCCGTCGGCCATGGCCTCGGGCACGCCCACCAGCGCGTCGTGCGTGTAGTC
>NZ_JAGXJG010000033.1:0-44174 GCF_019091725.1 Cellulomonas sp. GbtcB1
CGCGATGACCGAGTGGCCCAACGGGGGCATGAAGTTCCCCAAGGGCGACGTGCGATCCCCGTACGACTTCGAGCAGATGGCGCGGCTGGTGCGGCCCGAGGACTTCGAGGGCCGGCTCCTGATCTCCGAGGACCCGGACGCGCACCGGGCGGAGATCCAGCGGTTCGTCGACGCCGGGTTCACGCACGTGTACCTGCACAACGTGGGGCGGAACCAGCGGGAGTGGATCGACGTGTTCGGGAAGGACGTGCTGCCGGCGCTGACCCGGTGACTCGGGGGCGCCGGGCCGCTGCGTCGGCTCGGCTGCGCCGGGGTCGTCGCGCGGCTCGCCACGACCAGCCCCGTTCCCCCGCGTGCGCCTGCCCGGCGTGACGCGTGCAGTGCGGTCGCCGGCCCGAACGGGGGCGGTTGACGGACTCAGTGGTCGAGCGTCGCCCACGCGGACCTGAGCCGGGCCAGCATCCCGGGCACGACGTCCCGCGCGGTGGTCAGGATGACGTCCATCTCGATCGCCCAGTAGCCGTGCCCGATGCGGTTGCGCATGCTGGTGGCGCGTCGCCAGGGCACATCGGGATGAGCCTCACGAAGTCCCTCCGAGACCTGGTTCGCCGCCTCGCCGAGGACGGTGAAGTTCCAGAGCAGGGACTCGCGGAGCATCGGCTCGGTCTCGAGCTCCGCGACCGCCTTGCCGTCGGTCAGGTCGACGATCCGGGCGCAGGCCTCGACCATCCCGGTCAGTTACAGGCGGTCACGCTGCATAGAGCGGACGGGCCTCGGCCTCGACCTGGTCCCGGAGCAGGGGGTGCAGCGCTCGCCTGGACACGAGGTCGACCGGGCGCCCGAGGATCTGAGCGAGGTCGTCGGCCGCGTCGACCACCTCCCACGAGAGGTGGCGGCCCGGCACGAGGTCGTACAGGACGTCGACGTCCGAGTCGGCCGTCGCCTCGTCGCGCGCCTCGGACCCGAAGACATCGAGACGCGCGATGCCGTAGCGCCGGCAGTAGGCGGCGATCGCGTCCCTGAGGATGTCGTCGAGCTGGACCATGCCCTCCACGCTAGCGACCGGTCACCGAGCTCCGCGAGCCCTCCTCCTGGCCTGTGGACGATCGCCATCAGGGACGAGGCCCGGCGTGCCGATGCCCTGGGTGTGATCAGACGAGCCGCCGACGCCTTCATCCGGGAGCGCGCGAACCAGCGCGCCCGGCTCCAGGGCCACCCGCCCTTCTCCGGCGTGCTCGATCAGCTCGTGACCGTGCCCCCGGACCGAGCGGGCCGTCCGGGCTACGTCCTGCAGACCGGCGGACCGTCGCACGACATCCGCAGGCGGGGTCCCAGCGGGTCCCGCGCCGACTTCGCCGTGGCGTCGGGCCGGCGCACCGTCGCCGTGGGCACGTGCATCGGGCGGGTGCCGCGCGCCGGCTCTGCGGCCGAGACCGCGGCCGCGGCGGTGTCCCACCACGTCAGCGACCACGGGTACGTCGTGCTGAGCCCGCCCACCCCGTCGCAGTTCGCCGGGGAACCCGCCGTCCGCGTCGAGATCGGTGTCAGGACCTCCGACGGCACCGGGTACCGCGTGCTGTCGCGCGACTGGCACTTCAGCCACGGAGGCTGGGCGTTCGTCGCGGGCTGGGTCCACGCGACGAGCGACCCCCCGGAGTGCCGCGACACCGCGGAGCTCATCCTCGCCTCCTGGCGCTGGCTCACGCACTGACCCGCGCGCGCCGCGGCAGGAGCCGCTCTGCCGCGCGGCTCGCCACGACCAGCCCCGCGAGGACCACCCCCGCGGCGCCGAGGTACGACGCCCGGGTCGCCCACCAGTCCCACGTCCACGGCTCCGGCAGCACCTCGCCGACACCGAGCAGGACGACGCCCGACACCGCGAACATCGCCGTCAGGTGCCACAGGTACAGCCCCATCGACCGTGACCCGGCCCAGCGCACCAGCCGCGACCGGGCGGCCCACCGGGCGACGGCGTCCCGGACGAGCAGGGCCGCCGCGACCTGCGCCACCGCGAAGCCCACGACGGGTGCGGTCGGCGGGGCGAGGTTGGACAGCGCGTCGCCGGGCATCCCGATCAGCGACCGCGGGTACGGGCCGACGGCCAGGAGCAGCACCGTGGCCGCGAACCCGCCGAGCGCGAGCAGCGTCAGCGCGGTGCGCTCCGGGACGAGGTCGCGGGCGGCGACGTCCTCCGGCGCGGCGAGCCGGCGGGCGGCGTACACCAGACCGCCCAGGTACGGCACCGCCCAGACCAGCAGCACGTTCGGCGCACCGGGCAGCCCGACCTCGTCGGAGAACCGCAGCAGGTCGACGACCACCGGGAGCGCCGCCGCGACGACCAGCACCCGGGCGGCGCCCCACCGGCGCAGCGCCCGCAGCAGCAGGGGCGTCAGCGCGAGCAGGCCGATCTGCACGCCGAGGAACCACAGCGGCTGCGGCACGATCCGGGCGACCCGGTCGACGGCAGTGGTGGGGACGCCGAGCCACGGCAGCGCCGCGACCAGCAGCGCCCACACCCCGACGAACACCGCCACCGGCCGCGCCATGCGCAGCAGCCGGACGCCCGCGAACCGCCAGCCGGGCTCGCCGGGGTGCCGGTCGAGGTCGTAGCGGGCCGCGGCCCCGGCGGCGAAGAACAGCAGCGGCAGCGGCTGGAGCCAGGTCAGCAGCCAAGCACCGCCGTGCGCGAGGGCGTTGCCGACGACCAGCGTCTCGCCGTCCCAGGTGGCCTCGACCATCAGCCAGTGCAGCGCCACGACGAGCAGGATGCCGACGGCGCGGACGCCGTCGACGAACGGGTCACGACGGGCCCGTGCGGCCGCCGCGGGGGCCGGGACCGCGGGTGCGGCGGCGCCGCGGACCGGGCGGGTGGGTGCGGGGCCGGCGGAGAGCGCGAGGGTGTTCGCCTCGCGGGACGGTGCAGGCAGGACGGTCGACATGGCGGCGCTCCCGAGGGGACCGCGCGGCCTCCCGCGCGGGCGCCCGGCGATCGGGCACGGCACCAGCCTGTCGAACGGAACCGCAGGTCAGAACGGGTGCGACCCCCGTCCTGCGTGGCGGTCAACCCGACGTCGGACGGGGGCTGTCCCCCGCATCCGGCACCGCGCCGGCGTGCCGTCGCACGCCCGCGAGCACCAGCGAGCCGGCGACCAGCGCCGCGCCGAGCACGGTGAGACCGGTGGCCGCTGCCGACAGGAATGCGAACGCCTCCGGCGCGGCCCACAGCCGGTCGACGTAGAGCACCTGAGCACCCGCGCTCCCGACGACGCCCAGGACCACCGCCACCAGGCCGGTCCAGAACAGCTGAGGGGCGGTGAGCTTCGGCACGGGGTCCTCCCGGTTCGCGGTCGACGCCGGGAGAGACCCGGCCACGTCCTCGACCGTAACGCCGGACGCCCTGGTCGCGCGGGGTTTCCGGCTAGCGGTCGCCGGCCGAGGGGGCCGGGCGGTCCTGCTCGGGCGACGGCTGCGGCTCGGCCGAGGGCGCCGGGGCCGGGTCGGCGCCCTGGGCGGACGTGGGCGCGCCGGGCTGGGCGGCGTACCCGCTCGGCGCCGGCGCGGCGGCGTACCCGCCCGGCGCGGGCTCCCGGTGACCGACCGCCTGGGTGCCGAACCCACCCGCGGGGGCGCCGTACGCGCCAGCCGCGGGGGCGCCGTATCCACCCGCCGCGGGCGCCGCGTACCCGCCCGCCGCCGGCGCCGCGTACCCGCCCGCCGCTGGGTAGCCGCCGTACGGCTGCCCCGGGACGCCGCCGTACGGCTGCCCCGGCGGAGCCGGCCGCGGCGCCGACGGCCCGCGCTGGAGCGCGCCCACGACGAACGCCCCGCCGATCATCGCCGCGCCGACCACGGTGAGCGCGCTGCCCACGGTCTGCGCGAACCCGTACAGCCAGGAGGCCCGGTAGAGCAGCTCGATGAACAGCGCCTGCCCGATCCAGCCCCCGATGATGCCGACGACGACGAGCACGACGCCCGTCCAGAGCAGCTGCGGTGCGGTGAGCTTCGGCATGGCGGGGGTCCCTCCGTCGGCTGGCGCGGGCGCGCTCGACCGACGCTAGCGCGAGGTCGCGGCTTCCGTCCGCGGGAGGGGGTGCGGAACCACCGACCTCGGGCGCGACCGCCGACCTCGGGCGGGGACGCGCGCCGGGGACGCGCGCCGGGCAGGCGCCGGCGTCAGGCCTCCAGGTTGAGGTAGCGGAGGACCGCCAGGACGCGGCGGTGGTCGCCGGCGTCGGGGGCGAGGTCGAGCTTGCCGAAGATGGCCGTCACGTGCTTCTCGACGGCGCCGTACGTGAGGACCAGCGCGTCGGCGATCGCCCCGTTCGACCGGCCCTGCGCCATCAGCTCCAGCACCTCGGACTCCCGCGGGGTCAGCCGCGTGATGCCCGGGTCGACGCGCGCGGCGCCCATGAGCTGCGTGACGACCTCGGGGTCGAGCACGGTGCGCCCGGCGGCGATCCGCTCCAGCGCGTCGAGGAAGTCGGAGACGTCGGCGACCCGGTCCTTGAGCAGGTAGCCGACCCCGCGGGCGTCGCCGCCG
This sequence comes from Cellulomonas sp. GbtcB1, assembly GCF_019091725.1. Taxonomy (NCBI): domain Bacteria; kingdom Bacillati; phylum Actinomycetota; class Actinomycetes; order Micrococcales; family Cellulomonadaceae; genus Cellulomonas; species Cellulomonas sp. GbtcB1. Next base: position 4,541 of record NZ_JAGXJG010000033.1, read on the forward strand.
AACAGCTGCGCGGCGTACCGGGTCTCGACGTACTGCGAGAACAGCAGCACGCCGAGGCCGGCGTGGGTCTCGCGCAGGGTCAGCGCGGCGCGCAGCCCCTCGTCGGTGAACCCGGGCGGCATCCGCACGTCGACCACGGCGATGTCCGGCAGCGCGTCGGCGGCCGCGAGCGCCGCGACCTCCTGCACGAGCGCGTCCCCGTCGCCGACGGCCGCGACCACCTCGTGGTTGCGGCGGGCGAGCAGCGCCGCGAGCCCGTCGCGGAGGATCACCGAGTCCTCGGCGATCACGACCCGCACGGGGCACCCCCCGCCGGGGTGCGGACGTGCGACGGGCGGGGAGCCGGTCGGCTCATCGGGCGCTCAGCGGCAGGTGCACGGTCACCACCGTAGGGCCTCCGACCGGGCTGTCGACGTCGAGCTCGCCGTCGACCGTCGCCACCCGGTCGGCCAGGCCGGCCAGGCCCGAACCGCCGGACGCGCCGGGCAGCCCGAGGCGAGCCCCGCCCCGGCCGTCGTCGCGCACCCGCAGCCACAGCGCGCCGCCGTCGGCCTCGACCCGGACGTAGGCCCCGGTCGCGCCCGAGTGCCGGACGACGTTCGTGAGCAGCTCGGCGACCGCGAAGTACGCGATCGTCTCGACCTCGGGCGCGGGCCGGGCGGCGGCCAGGTCGACGTCGACGGTCACCGGCACCGGGCTCCGCGCGGCCAGCGTCTCCAGCGCCACCGCGAGCCCGTTGTCGAGCGCCGGCGGGTGGATGCCCCGGGCGATCTCGCGGAGCTCGGTCAGCGTGTCCTTGAGCGCGCCGTGCGCCTCGTCGAGCAGCCCGACCGTCGCCGGGTCGGCGCCGGGTTCGTGCGCGAGCCGGTCCCGGGCGTCGCCGATCTGCATGGCGACCGCCACCAGCCGGGCCTGCGTCCCGTCGTGCAGGTCGCGCTCGATGCGGCGGAGCCGGGTGTCGGCGTCGGTCACGGCGGTGCCACGGGTCTGCTCGAGGTGCGCGACGCGCAGGCTGGACGCGGTCGGGCCGAGCAGGCTGGTGCTGAGCAGCCGGAACAGGTGCGCGAACCCGAGGGTGAGCCGGTGCCAGGCGAGGAAGGCCAGCAGGCCGACGGCGATCAGGATCCACTGCCGCGGCGGGGTGTCGATGAAGTAGTCGGTGCCGAACGACGCCCCGCGGTGCAGCGTGCCGTCGGACGCCTCCTGCAGCGGCAGCCACCGGTACCAGAACCAGTGCGTGGTGCCGCCGAGCGCGACGGCGAGGAAGGTCGTCGGCACCACGAACCCGACGATCGCGAGCGGCAGCGACAGCGCCCCGAACGCGACCCCGCGCCAGCCGGGCGCGTCGCCCAGCAGCACCCCGAGCCGGCGCCAGAACCCGCGCCGCCGGCGACGCGGCATCGGCGCCGCGATCGAGGTGCCCAGCATCCCGCGCGCCATCCCCCGGTAGAGCGCCGCCCACATCCGGCCGCCGACGACCACCCAGCCCGCCACGAACAGGCCGACGACCGTGATCGCCACCGACGGGGGCAGCACGACCGCGACCACCGCGTACGCGAAGGCGAACGGCGCGATCAGCAGGGCGAGGAACAGGTAGCCGTACTCGCGCCAGGCCCGCCCCATCACCCCGGGCGCCCAGATCGCACCACGCGGCAGGTCGGCGGTGAGGTGCACCGGGACGGTCGCGACCGGCGACCCCGGGGCGTACGCGGCGGGGTGCGGTCCGCCGGGGTGGGCCGCGGCCGGGCCGGCGGGTCCGGCGGGGGCCGGCTGGGTGGCGGACATGGCGTGCTCCTCGTGCGGGGCCGGTGCGCCGCGGTGGCGCCCCGGGTCGGTCGGACCCCACCATCGTCCCGTGCGGGGTGCGCCCGGCGGCACCCGGTGCGCCACCCACCCTTCCGGGGGACGTCCCCCGGGTCGGCACCCCTGGGTTCCCGACCGCCAGGTCACAAAGCGGTAACAATACAAGGAATGGTAAAGTTGCAGGTCAGGCCGACTTTACCTAGGTAAAATCGTCCCACGACGCACCGTTTCGACACGTCCGCGCCTCGCGATCCGCGCCGAGATGGGGCACGGTGGATCCCGACCAGATCGACGAATGGTCGGCGTGCGACGCCTGCTTCCGGCCCTCGCAGCGCCCCTCCCCCGGGGTGCGGCAGCGAGGGCCGAGGCGTGTCCCGCCGCCGCGCAACCGGCCCCCTCCGGGCGGGCCGCGCGGCGCTGCCGACCGACGCTGCGCCCCCGGCGCGCCCCACCCCCGGGGCGCACCCGACCTCCGCCCGCGGAGGGGATGGGGCCGCGCGTCATGACGTGACGAGGTGGATGAGTGACAGGACTGCGCGTCGAAGGCGTGTACAAGGTGTTCGGCCGCCGGCCGAACGAGGCGGTGAAGCGGCTCCGCGACGGGTCGTCCCGCGAGGACGTGCGCCAGTGGGGCACGGCGGCGGTGATCGACGCCGACCTGGAGATCCGCAGCGGCGAGACCTTCGTGGTGATGGGGCTCTCGGGCTCCGGCAAGTCGACCCTGATCCGGATGCTGAACGGGCTGCTCAAGCCGACGGCCGGGCGCGTCGTCCTCGGGGACGACGACCTCAGCGCCGTCAGCGCGGCCCAGCTCCGGTCCATCCGGCAGCGCAAGGTCAGCATGGTGTTCCAGCACTTCGCGCTGCTCCCGCACCGCACGGTGCGTGACAACGCGGCCTACCCGCTGGCGCTCCAGGGCGTGGACAAGGCCGAGCGCCGGAAGAAGGCCGACGAGGCCCTCGAGATGGTCGGCCTCGGCGAGTGGGGCGACTCGCTCCCCCACGAGCTGTCCGGCGGCATGCGGCAGCGCGTCGGCCTGGCCCGCGCGCTCGCCGCGGACACCGACATCCTGCTGATGGACGAGGCGTTCTCCGCGCTCGACCCGCTGATCCGCCGCGAGATGCAGGACCAGCTGCTCGAGCTCCAGCAGACGCTGGGCAAGACGATCGTGTTCATCACGCACGACCTCAACGAGGCCATGTACCTCGGCGACCGGATCGCCGTCATGCGCGACGGCCGCGTCGTCCAGGTGGGCACCAGCGAGCAGATCCTGTCCGCGCCCGCCGACGACTACGTGGCGCAGTTCGTCGCCGACGTCGACCGCACCCGCGTGCTGACCGCGGCCTCCGTGATGCGCCGGCCCGCCGCCGTCGCGTTCGCCGGGGGCGGCCCGCGCCTCGCGCTGCGCACCATGCGCGACGCCCAGGTGGCCGCGGCCTACGTCGTCGACCGCACCCGCGTGCTGCGCGGCATCGTCCGGGACGCCGACGCCGTCGACGCCACCCGCGCCGGCAAGGACACGCTCGAGGGCCTGATCGACGACAGCCTGACCTCGGTGTCCGTCGACACCCCGCTGGCCGAGGTGTTCGCGCCCGCCGCGGAGTCGCCGCTGCCGGTCCCCGTGACCGACGACAAGGGCCGCCTGGTCGGCGTCATCCCCCGGGCGATCCTGCTCGAGGCGATGGTCCCCGTCGACACCAGCACCCCGCCGAAGGGCACCCCGACGGCCGAGCAGGCCGCCGCTCCCGCAGCCGGTGACGCCGACCCGACCGCGGCCCCGGCGCCCGAGGCCGACCCGCTCGGCACCGCGCCGGACGCCACCACCGCCGCCCCCAGCGCGGGCCGTGCGGCCGACACGACGGAGGTGCGCGCGTGACCGCCCCGATCCTCGCCCTCGAGTCCACCGACCAGGGTGTCCCCCGCCTGCCGCTCGGCGAGTGGGTGGACGTCGCCGTCGACTGGGTGACCACCACGTTCCGCGGCCTGTTCTCCGCGATCAAGAGCATCTTCGAGGGCGCCTACGACGGCCTCGACACCGTGCTCAGCGGCCCGCCGTTCTGGTTCATCGCGGTGGCGCTCGCGCTGGTCGCGCTGTTCGCGAAGGGGTGGAAGCTCGCCGTCGGCACGCTGGCCGGGCTCGTCGTCATCGCCGGCGTGAACCAGTGGGAGAACGCGATGGACAGCCTCGCGCTGGTCATCCTGGCGAGCGTCGTGGCGCTCGTCATCGCGATCCCGCTCGGCATCTGGGCCGCCCGCAACGACCGGGTGTCCCGGGCCGTGCGGCCGGTGCTCGACTTCATGCAGACGATGCCCGCCTTCGTCTACCTCATCCCGACCGTCGTCATCTTCCGCGTCGGCGTCGTCCCCGGCATCGTCGCGACCGTCATCTTCGCGATGGCGCCCGGCGTCCGGTTCACCGAGCTGGGCCTCCGGCAGGTCGACCGCGAGGTCGTCGAGGCCGGGCACGCGTTCGGCTCCTCCGACGGCCGCATCCTCCGGCAGATCCAGCTCCCGCTGGCGATGCCGACGATCATGGCCGGCGTCAACCAGGTGATCATGCTCGCCCTGTCGATGGTGGTCATCTCCGGCATGGCCGGCGCCCCCGGCCTCGGCGGCGACGTCGTCCAGGCCCTGCAGCGCGTCAACGTCTCGCTCGGCTTCGAGGCCGGCCTGGCCGTGGTCATCCTCGCGATGTTCCTCGACCGCGTGACCTCGGCGTTCGGCACCCGCTCGAAGACGGCCCGCGCGGTCGCCGCGGCGACGAAGGCCTGACGCCCCCCACCCCACCGGGGCCGCTCGGCGGTCCCGCACCCCACCCACCCCCACCCGGGCGGCGGCACGACGCCGCGCGCCCACGGAAAGGACACACATGCGCACCCGCACCCGCCGTTCCGCCCTCGCCGCCTCGGCGCTCGTCGCCGGCCTGGCCCTGACGGCCTGCGCCTCCGACGGCGGCTCCGGCAGCGCCTCCGACGAGGAACGCCTCGAGAACGGCGACCTGCCCACCGTGTCGATCGGCGTGCACTCCGGCTGGGACGAGGGCATCGCCGTGTCGGCGCTGTTCCAGACCATGCTGGAGGAGGACGGCTACACGGTGGAGTCGCAGGAGGCCGACGCCGGCGTCGTCTACACCGGCCTCGCCGGCGGCGACTTCGACGTCAACTTCGACATGTGGCTGCCCACGACGCACGAGGACTACCTCGAGCAGTACGGCGACGACATGGAGCAGCTCGGCGTCTGGTACGACGACGCCCGCCTCACCATCGCGGTGAACGAGGACGCGCCGATCACCTCGATCGACGAGCTCGCCGAGAACGCCGACGCGTTCGGCAACCGGATCGTCGGCATCGAGTCCGGCGCCGGCCTCACCCGGATCACCCAGGACGAGGCCATCCCGACCTACGGCCTGGACGACATGGAGTTCGTCGTCTCCTCGACCCCGGCGATGCTCGCCGAGCTCAAGGGCGCGACCGACGCCGGCGAGAACATCGCCGTCACCCTGTGGCGCCCGCACTGGGCGTACGACGCCTACCCCGTCCGCGACCTCGAGGACCCCGAGGGCGCCATGGGCGAGGCCGAGGAGATCCACACCGTCGGCCGCACCGGCTTCGGCGAGGACTACCCGACGCTGACCAAGCTCATCGGCGCGTTCGAGCTGACCGACGAGCAGCTGTTCTCGCTCGAGAACCTCATGTTCAACGAGGACGGCGGGTCGGACCCGACCGGCTCCGCGCAGCAGTGGCTCGACGAGAACCCGGACTTCGTCACGGACCTCAAGGAGAAGGCGGGCGTCTGACGCCCCACCGCTCCGCGCGCGACGCCCCGGTCACCGTCAGGTGGCCGGGGCGTCGTCGTGCGCCCGGGAGTGAAGACGAGTGGAGCGTTCTGCCCGACACGCGCCGGCGTGTCGGGCAGAACGCTCCACTCCCGGGGGCGGGGTCAGTCCGGCTGCGGGACCGCCTCGCGGAAGCGGGCCGCCAGGGACTCGCCCGCCGCGACGGCTCCTGCGATGTCCGGCTCCGGGACGTGCACGAGGCGCAGGCAGCCGCGCACCACGGCCTCGGCGTAGGCCGCGCGGGTGCCGTCGTCGCCCCACTGCCGCTGGCTGATGATGCCCTCGACCAGCCCGAACGCCAGCTCCAGGTCCGTGTCGGGCAGGGCCGCCGCGTCGACGCCCTGCCGCTCCAGCACCGCCACGGACAGCGCGCGGTAGTGCCCGCGCAGCGCGACCTGGCTCTCCCGGGTCTCCACGAACTCGGTCTCGGCGATGTCGAGCAGCCGGTAGACGACGTGCAGGTTCCACCGGTCGCGCAGCAGCCCGTCGAGGTCGTACCGCGCGAGCCCCGCGAGCGCGGCGGCCGGGTCGACGGGGCCGCCGTCCGGGCCGGCGGTGCGCAGCCAGTCGGCGAACTGCACGGACGGCGCGACGGTGCCCTTGAGCAGCGAGCGCAGGATCTGGCTCTTGTCGGCGAAGTGGTAGTACAGCGACGCCTGCTTGATGCCGACGGCGTCGGCGATCTGCCGGGTCGTGGTCTCGGTGTAGCCCTGCGAGCCGAACAGCGACGCGGCGGCCGCCAGGATCTCCTCGCGAGTGCTCAGCGCGGAGTTCGCGCGCGGGGCCGACCGCGGCCGGCCCCGGCGGCGCGGCGCGGCCTCGGCCTGCTCAGCCACGGTCCACCGTCCTCCCGTCGTCGGCGCGGGCGTCCTTGACGACCCGCCCATCCTGCACCACGACCTGCACCCGGCGGGGGTCCGCGAGCGCGTCGATGCTGGTGAGCGGGTCGGCGTCGGTGAGCACCAGGTCGGCGCGCAGCCCTGGCGCCACCGTGCCCACCTGGTCCGCGATCCCGAGCATCCGCGCCGCACCGGAGGTGCCCGCGACGACCGCGGCGGCCGGCGACAGCCCGTGCTCGACCAGCAGCGCCAGCTCCGTGAGGTTGGTGCCGTGCGGGGCGATGCCGGCGTCGGTGCCGAGCGCGACCGGCACGCCGGCCGAGATCGCCGCGTGCAGCCGCTCCCGCGCGGTGTCCTTCAGAGCGCGGCGCTTCGCGGCGACCCAGGGCGCGACCCCCTCTGCCACCGGGCGGGTCAGCGTGGACAGCGTCGGCACGAGCCAGGTGCCGCGCTCCCCCATCAGGTCGATGGTGGCGTCGTCGACGAGGTAGCCGTGCTCGACGCTGCGCACCCCGGCCCGGACCGCGGCGGCGATGCCCGCGGCGCCCTGCGCGTGCGCGGCGACCCCGACCCCGCCGTGCCGGTCGGCCTCCTCGACGACGGCGCGGAGCTCGGGCTCGGACAGGCCGCCGGACTCCGGGTGGCTGCGGGGGCTGCCCATGCCGCCGGTCGCAGCGACCTTGACCCAGTCGGCGCCCTGCCGCAGCACCTCGCGGACCGCGCGCACGAACTCGGCCGGCGAGTCGGCCACCGCCCCCGCGCCGGGACCCGTGTCCAGCGCGACCCCCTCGATCGTGCGCCAGTCGCCGTGCCCGCCGGTGATCGACAGGATCCGGATGGCGACCTGGAGCCGCGGGCCGCGCACCAGCCCCTGCTCCAGCGCGTCCCGGAACCCGGAGTCCGCCCCGGCCAGGTCGCGGGCGGTCGTCACCCCGGCGTCGAGGGTCGCCGACAGGTGGGGGACGGACCGCAGGGTGAGCAGCGACTCCGGCGCCAGGACGGTGCCGAGGGTGTCGCCGCCGGGCGACGTGCTGACGTGCACGTGGCAGTCGAGGAACCCGGGCAGCAGCGTGCGGCCCGCCCCGTCGAGGACGTCGAGGCGCGCCGGGTCGGCGGTCGCCGCGCCGGGCACGACGGTCCCGGTGGGCCCGACGGCGGCGATCAGGTCGTCCAAGACCAGCACGTCCGTGCCCGGCCGCGGGTCGGCGCCGGTGCCGTCGATCAGGCGCACGTCGCGCAGCAGCAGGTCGGTCACGGGCGGGCTCCTCGGGGTCGGGAGCGGCCAGGCTAGCCCATTACCTGTCACAGACAGATTTTACGTCCCGGCAACACCGCGCAACCCCGTGGCAACGACCCGGGTCTACTTTTCCGGTCACCGACAGGAAATGCGTCGGCCGCACCACGGCGCGGATCCCCGGGTCTGCCCCTCCCCCGCACCTCCCTCCCCTCGGCGTCGCGGCCCCTTCCTCCCGCACCCCGTCGACGCACCCCCGACCGAGAGGCACCGAGCATGAGCCCGAGCACCGCCCGCGCCACCACGCGGTCCGCCCGCCGCACCCGCACCGCCGCCCGCACGCGCACGGCCACCGCGGCCGCCGCCGTCGCCGGGCTGCTGGCCCTGACCGCCTGCGGGCAGAGCGGCACCGTCGGCGGCGGGTCCGCCGGCGGCGACGACACCTTCACCGCCGTGATGCTCACCGGCTACACCACGCCGCCGGACCCGGACGTCAACTACGACGGCCCCGGCCTCAACATCATCGAGAACACCTACGAGGGCCTGGTGGCCTACGCAGACGGCGTCGAGGAGCCGACGATCGTCCCCGAGCTCGCCGAGGAGTGGACCGTCTCGGACGACGGCCTCACCTACACGTTCACCCTGCGGTCGGGCGTCACGTTCCACGACGGCACCGAGCTCACCTCCGAGGCGGTGAAGGCGTCGTTCGAGCGGCGCACCCAGGTCGACGCCGGCCCGGCGTACATGGTCGGCGACGTCGCGTCCGTCGAGACCCCGGACGACCTCACCGCCGTCGTCACGCTCACCGCGCCGAACGCCGCGTTCCTCGACTACCTCGCCTCGCCGTTCGGCGTGAAGCTCGTGAGCCCGACGGTGCTCGCCGACGAGGCCGGCGACGACTTCGCGCAGACCTACCTGACGACGCACGACGCCGGCACCGGCCCGTACGAGCTGACCGCGGTCGAGACGGGCGAGCGCTACGAGCTCACCGCGTACGACGGCTACTGGGGCGACGCCCCGGAGCTCACGTCCATCGAGATCCAGGTCGCCGAGAACGCCTCGTCGGCGCAGCTGCAGCTCGAGCGCGGCGAGATCGACGCGATCCTCGGCAACCTCAACAAGACCTCGTTCGAGTCGTTCGAGGGCAGCGAGGACGTCACGACGTCGACCTTCCCGAACTTCACGACGCAGATGATCTACGTCAACCCGGGCTCGGCCTGGCTCGCCGACGTCGCGGACCGCGAGGCGCTGTTCGCGGGGATCGACAAGGAGTCGATCATCGACGAGGCCATGGGCAGCCTGGAGGTGCCGACCGACCAGCTGTTCCCGCAGGGCATGGTCGACGCGAGCATCGACGACCAGGGCATCGCCTACGACGAGGGCGCCTGGGACGCGCTGGGCACCCCGGCCTCCGGCACCGTGCGCATCGCGTACGCCGGGTCCAGCGCGGACGGCAAGGCCGTCGCCGAGGAGCTCGGCTCGCGGCTGAGCACCGCCGGCATCCCCGCCGAGGCCGTCGCCTACTCCGCCGGCACGATCTACGGCATCGCCGACGAGGGCGCCGAGGGCCCGGACCTCGCGGTGTTCTCCGTGTTCCCCGACGCCGGCCACCCGGACGCCTGGGCGAGCATCATCTACACCCCGGCCGGCGGCCTGGACCTGTTCGGCGCCGAGGTGCCGGGCCTGACCGACCTGCTCGACACCGCCCGCGCCAGCGAGGACATCACGGCGTACGCCCCCGTCGCCGAGGCGATCAACGCCACGCGCTACTGGTACTCGATCGGGTCGCTCAACACCACCCTGCTGACCACGCCGGACGTCACCGGCACGACCGAGGCGCAGAACGTCCTCGAGTACGACGTGCTGCACTTCGCGGCCCTCGGCCGGGGCTGACCCCGCGCCACCCCTGACCCCGGGGCGGGGTCGTCACCCCCTGACCGGCCCCGTCCCGGGCTCCACCCCTCGTTCCCTCCCCAAGGAGACCGCCATGCCCGCTGCCGAGAGCCCCGTGCTGCGCGTCGACGGCCTCGACGTCCGGCTGACCCGCGACGGCGAGACCGTGCACGCGGTCCGCGGCGTCGACCTCACCGTCGAGCGCGGCGAGGTGGTCGGCCTGGTCGGCGGGTCCGGCTCGGGCAAGAGCATCCTCGGCCTGTCGGTCATGGGCCTGCTGCCCGCCTCCGCCCGGCCGGTGGTCTCCGGGGCGGTCGACCTGGCCGGCACCGACATGGTCGGCGCCTCCGACGCGGCCCGGCGCGCCGCCCGACGGCAGCACGTCGGCGCGGTGTTCCAGGACCCGATGACCTCGCTCGACCCGACGATGACCATCGGGCGCCAGCTCGGCGAGGTCACCCGCGACCGGGCCCACGCGCTGTCCCTGCTGCAGGACGTGGGCATCCCCCGCGCCGCGGACCGGCTGAAGGCCTACCCGCACCAGCTGTCCGGCGGCCTGCGCCAGCGCGTGATGATCGCGCTCGCCGTCGCCCGCCGCCCCTCGCTGATCCTGGCCGACGAGCCGACCACCGCCCTCGACGTCACGGTGCAGGCGCAGATCCTCGACCTGCTGCTGACGCTGCGCGAGGACATCGGCTGCTCGATCGTGTTCGTCACCCACGACCTCGGCGTCGCGGCGCAGGTCTGCGACCGGATCGCCGTGATGCAGCACGGGCGGATCGTCGAGTCCGCCGGGGTCGACGAGGTGTTCGGCAACCCGACGCACGCGTACACGAAGAACCTGCTGCGGTCGCGGATCGACCTGCGGACCCCGCGGGACCGGCCGCTGGCGGCGATGCCGGTGGCCACTGCGGGCGCTGCGAGCGCCACCGTGCCCGCGAGCACCGCCCCGGCCCAGGCCCCCGCGGACGACGACGTCGCCGTCGGCGCCGACGGCGTGCTCGACCTCGCCCCCGGCGCGCCCGCCCCCGGGCTCCCCGAGGTGTGGCCCCCGGTGGTCCTGCGCGAGGGCGCCGCGGTCACCGTCCGCGACGCGCACCGCGTGTTCCGCAGCGGCCCGCCGTGGAAGCGCCGCGAGCTGGCCGCGCTGCGCGGCGTCGACCTCGAAGTCCGCGCCGGCGAGGCCGTCGCGCTGGTCGGCGAGTCCGGCTGCGGCAAGTCGACGCTGCTGCGCGTCGTCGCCGGGCTGGAGACCACCACCGCCGGCGAGGTGACCGTCGCCGCGGGCGCCGCCCCGCAGATGGTGTTCCAGGACGCCGGCGCCTCGCTCACCCCGTGGCTCCGGGTCGGCACGATGCTCGACGAGCGGCTGCAGGCGCACGTCACGGGCATGTCCCGCGCGGAGCGCACCGACCGCGTCCTCGACGCCCTGCGCACGGTCGGCCTGCCGCCGGAGACGGCGCGGGCCCGCGGCGACCAGCTCTCCGGCGGCCAGCGGCAGCGCGTCGCGCTCGCCCGCGCGGTCATCGTGCCGCCGACCGTCCTGCTGTGCGACGAGCCGACCAGCGCGCTCGACGTGTCGCTCGCCGCCACCGTGCTCAACCTGATCGGCCGGCTGCGCCGCGAGCTCGGGATGTCCGTGCTGTTCGTGACGCACGACCTCGCCGCCGCCCGGATCGTCGCCGACCGGGTCGCCGTCATGCGCGAGGGCCGGATCGTCGAGGTCGGCGCGACCGACGACGTCTGCGAGCGCCCGCAGCACGAGTACACCCGCACGCTGCTCGGCGCGATCCCCGGCCCGCAGCACCGCCGCGACCGCGTCGCCACCCCCACGATCGGAGCCGCGCTGTGACCACCGCCGACCTCGCCGTCTCCCCCGGCGGCGCCACCACCCGCGCCGCCCGCCGCTGGGCCCGCGTCACCGCCGTCCGGCACCGCGCCCTCGGCGTCGACCTGGTCGCCATCGGCGCGCTCGCGCTGATCGTGGCCGTCGCGCTCGCCGCCCCCGTGCTCGCGCCCCACTCGCCGGTCCTGCGCAGCGGCGAGGCGTTCCTGCCGCCGCTGAGCCCCGAGCACCTGCTCGGCACCGACGCGCTGGGCTACGACATCCTGTCCCGCCTCCTGTTCGGCATGCGGTCCAGCCTGGTGGCCGCGGTGATCGTGATCGCGTCCGGCGTGCTCGTCGGCGGGCTGATCGGCCTGCTGGCCGGGGCGCTGCCCGGCTGGGTCGACGCGCTGCTGATGCGCACCACCGACCTGTTCCTGGCGCTGCCCGGCCTGGTCATCGCGATGGCCGTCGCCGCCGCGCTCGGCGCGTCGTTCACCTCGGCGCTGGTCGGCGTGGCGGTGGTCTGGTGGCCGCTGTACGCGCGGCTCGTCCGCGGCGAGGTCCGCGCGTGGGCCGCCCGGCCGCACCTGGAGGCCGCGCGACTCGCCGGCACCCCGTGGGGCACCCGGGTGACCCGGCACCTGCTGCCGGGGGTCCGCTCCACGATCGTCGTCGCCGCGAGCCTCGACGTCGGCGGGCTGGTGGTCGCGCTGTCCGGGCTGTCGTTCATCGGGCTGTCCTCGCCGGCGCCCGCCCCGGAGCTCGGCGCGATGGCCGCCCAGGGCATGGCGTACCTGCTGCAGGCCTGGTGGGTGCCGATCTTCCCGGGCCTGGCGGTCCTGGTGATCGCCCTGGCGGCGAACCTCGCCGGCGACGGCGTCCGCGACCTGATGCGGGGGCGCTGAGATGCGCCGCCCCGCCGCCCCCGCCGTCCCCGCCGCCCTCCGCCCGTCCCGAGCCGCCGAGGAGGCCCTCGCATGGTGATGTTCCTGGTCAAGCGCGTCGCCGCGACGATCGGCGTGCTGCTCGCGCTGACGATGGCGCTGTTCGGCCTCCAGGAGGTCAGCGGCGTCGACCCCGCGAAGGCGTACGTCGGCGCCAACGCCTCCGCCGACGCCGTGGCCGCCGCCCGCGAGCGCCTCGGCCTCGACGAGCCCCTGGTGCAGCGCTACCTCACGTACCTCGACGGCCTGCTGCACGGCGACCTGCAGAACTCGCTGCGCAGCCGCACCCCGGTCGCCGACAACCTGGCCCAGGTGCTGCCGGCCAGCCTCGAGCTCGCGGCGTGGGTGCTCGGCATCGCGCTGGTCCTCGGCGTGGCGTTCGCGGCCCTCACCACGCTGCGGTGGCGCGGCGCCGGCATCGTGCGGGTGGTGCTGCTCAGCGGCGCCGCCGCCCCGACGTTCCTGCTCGGGATGGTCGCGCTGCTGGTGTTCTACGGCAACCTCGGCTGGCTGCCGTCCGGCGGCCGCACCGGGCTGCGGGACGCCCCCGCCGGGCCGACCGGGTTCCTGGTGCTCGACGGGCTGCTGGCCGGCCGGTTCGACGTGGCCGGGGACGCCGTCACGCACCTCGCGCTGCCTGCCCTGTGCGCCGCCATCTCCCCCGCGGTCGCGATCGGCCGGGTGCTGGTGGACGGGCTCAAGGCCAACATGGCCGCCGACCACGCCCGCACCGCCCGCGCCGCCGGCATGGGCGAGCGGCAGATCCTCGTGCGGCACGCCGTCCGGAACTCCCTCGGCCCGACGCTGTCGATGGTCGGCATCCAGGCGGGCATGCTCCTGGCCGGCCTGGTGGTCGTCGAGAAGATCTTCGACTGGCCCGGCGTCGGCTCCTACCTCGACAAGTCCGTCGCGGCCTCCGACTTCCCCGCCATCGCGGGCGTCGCCCTGCTGCTCGGCGTCGTCTACGTCCTGCTCAACACCGTCGTCGACGTGCTCCAGGCCGCCGCCGACCGCCGCATCGCCCTCGCCTGAGCGCGGTCGCACCACCCCCCGGAAGGAACCACCCCCATGAACGTCACCGGCAACGCCGTGCTCATCGTCGTCGACATCCAGGGCGGCGACGTCGAGCGCGCCGAGTCCCGCACCGAGATCCCGTACATGCCCGGCCGCACCGAGCGGGCGCCGCGCGTGCGCAAGATGATCGCCACCTGCCGCGAGCAGGGCATCCCGGTCGTCTGGATCCAGGAGGTGCACAAGCCCTCGCTGATCGACATCGGCCGCGAGCTGGACGGCGCCGAGGGCCCGCACTGCGTCGAGGGCTGGCCGGAGACCGAGCTCGCGCAGGGCCTGGACCCGCGGCCCGACGAGTTCCTGATCCGCAAGCGCCGGTACTCCGCGTTCTTCGGCACCGAGCTGGAGATCGTGCTCAAGGCGTACCGGGCCGACACCGTCATCCTCATCGGCGGCCTGACCGACGTGTGCATCCACTACACCGCCGTCGACGCCCACCAGCACGACTACCGGGTGCGGGTCGTCACCGACGCGGTCGGCGGGTCCTCCCAGGAGGCGCACGACGCCGCGCTGCGCGCCATCGACTACCTGCAGCGCGACGCGCTGGTCACCGCGGAGGACGTGCAGCAGTGGCTCGTCACCGCGGAGCCGAACCCCGAGGTGCAGCGCGCGCTCGCCACCACCGCCCAGGCCGTCTGAGGAGGACCGATGACCAGCATCTCCACCGCCTCGCCGCTGGGGGCGCGCGACCACGCGCGCGCCCAGGGCGGCACGGTCGTCGGCACGATGCCGACCGTGCCCGCGGCGACCGCCGCCGACTGGCCCGCCGACGTGGCGCCCGAGGACCGGCTGCACGCCGAGACCGTCGCCGGCGGGAACTACACCACCGTCGTGCTCGCCCGCGGCTCGGTGCTCGAGCTCACCGACCTGGAGGGCGACGCGTGCGCCCACCTCGTGCTCACCAACGCGGTCCAGGTCGACGAGCGGCTGAACGTCGCCGACACCGTGAAGATCCAGTGGCAGGCCTACCTGGGCGCCGGCTCGATGCTGCTGTCCGACCGCGGCCGGGTGCTCGCGACGGTCGTCGAGGACACCTCGGGCCGGCACGACACCTTCGCCGGGACGTCGTCGAAGGCCGCGAACGAGGCCCGGTACGGCGACGGGTCCCCGCAGGGCGGCACCCCCGCCGGACGCGAGCTGCTGCTGCTCGCCGCGCTGAAGAACGGGCTGGACGCGCGCGACGTGCCGCCGAGCCTGTCGTTCTTCCAGGGCGTGCGGGTCTCGGAGGACGGCACGACGGAGTTCACCGGGTCGGCCGGCGCCGGTGCGCGGGTCCGGCTGCGGCTCGAGCTGCCGTGCGTCGTGCTGCTCGCCAACGTGCCGCACCCGGTCGACCCGCGCGCGGAGTACGTGTCGACGCCGCTGCGGGTCCGCGCCTGGCGCGGGGCGCCCGCCGGGCACGACGCGCCCGAGGCCACGGTCGGCCCCGAGGCGGAGCGCGCCTTCGCCAACACCATCGACTACGCCCGCGCGAGGGGACTGTGACCATGACCGCTGCACCCACCTCCCCCGCCCCGTCGACGGACGCGCTGCCCGCGCGCCTCGCCGGCGCCGCCGTCGTGCTCGACGAGGTCGTCCCGCGCCGGTCCGCGTGGTCGACCGTCGTCCGCGCCGGCCAGGAGCTCACCATCGTCGACCTGGAGGGCAACCAGGCCGTCGACTGCCTGCTCTACGACGCGCACGACACCTCCGTGCGGTACTCCGCGTCCGACACAATCGCCGCCCAGCGCAACGTCTACCTGGTGCAGGGGTCCGTGCTGCGGGCCGGCACCGGCGACGCGCTGATGACGCTCGTGCACGACGAGGTCGGCCGGCACGACACCATCGGCGGCGCCTGCTCCAAGGAGTCGAACTCCCTGCGGTACGGCCACCACACCGTGCACCAGCACGCGTGCGTCGAGAACTTCCTCGCCGAGGGCGCCCGGCACGGGCTCGGCAAGCGCGACCTCGTCTCGAACATCAACTGGTACATGAACGTGCCGGTCGAGGCGGACGGCGCGCTGGGCATCGTCGACGGGATCTCCTCCCCGGGCCTGTCGCTGACGCTGCGCGCCGAGCGCGACGTGCTGGTGCTGGTGTCGAACTGCCCGCAGATCAACAACCCGTGCAACGGGTTCGACCCGACGCCGGTGCGGATGATCGTGACCGAGGGGGCGGCGTGACCTCGGCGCCCGGGCTCGACGCGGTCGCGCGCGCCTACGCCCGGATCGCCGAGGTCGACCGGCCCGAGGTGTGGATCCACCTGCGACCGCGGGCCGACGTCGAGGCCGACGTGCGCGCGCAGGCCGACCGGGCGGCGTCAGGGGCCGACCTGCCGCTGCTCGGCCGCCTGGTCGCGGTCAAGGACAACATCGACGTCGCCGGGCTGCCGACCACCGCGGGCTGCCCGGGCGTGGCCTGGACCGCGGCCGCCGACGCCACCGCCGTCGCCCGGCTGCGGGCGGCCGGCGCCGTGGTGCTCGGCAAGACGAACCTCGACCAGTTCGCCACCGGCCTGGTCGGCACCCGCAGCCCCTACGGCGCGGTGCGGTCCGCCGACCACCCCGACCGGATCTCCGGCGGGTCGTCGTCCGGGTCGGCCGTCGCCGTCGCGCTCGGGATCGTCGACCTCGCACTCGGCACGGACACCGCCGGGTCGAACCGGGTGCCCGCCGCGCTCCAGGGCGTCGTCGGGGTCAAGCCGACGCCCGGGCTGGTGCCGACCACCGGGGTGCTGCCGGCGTGCCGGTCGCTCGACTGCGTGGGGGTGTTCGCGCGGTCGCTGCCGCTGGCGGCCCTCGCGGTGGGCCTGATGGCGGGGCCGGACGGGGTGGACGCGCTGGCGGCGCGGCCCGTGCCCGCCGACGTCGCGGCGCCCGCGCCGGACGCCCCGGTGCTCGCGGTGCCCCGGGCGGCCGACCTCGACGCGCTCGCCCCGCTGTGGCGGTCGGCGTTCGACGCGACCGTCGCGTCGCTCCGGTCCGCGGGGTGGACGCTGCGCGAGGTCGACCTGACGCCGTTCCTCGACGCCGCGCGGCTGCTGTACGACGGGGCGTTCGTCGCCGAGCGGTACGCCGCCGTCGGCGCGCTGGTGGACTCCGAGCCCGAGGGCCTGGACCCGGTGGTGGCGGGCATCATCCGCGCCGCGGGCGAGCTCCCCGCGCACCGGTACGCCGCGGACCTCGTCACGCTCGCGGAGCTGCGCGTCGTCGCGGAGGCCGCGCTGGGCGACGCCGACGCGCTGCTGCTGCCCACGACCACGCACCACCCGACGCTGGCCGAGGTGGCCGGCGCGCCGGTGGCGGTGAACTCCCGGCTCGGGACCTACACCAACTTCTGCAACCTGTTCGGGTACGCCGCGGTGGCCGTGCCGGTCGACGCCGGGGTGCCCGGCGAGCGGGTCGGCGTCTCCGTGCTGACCCGCGGGTTCGCGGACGGCGCCGCGCTGGACCTCGCGGGGCGGCTGCTGGCCGTCGCCGGGCCGCGGGCGTGGGAGGTGCTGGACGGCGCGCCGCCGGGGCCGGGGGCCGATGGCGCCGCCGCGGCCGGGTCGCTCGGGGCTGGGTCGCTCGGGGCTGGGTCGCTCGGGGCTGGGTCGCTCGCGGCCGGGACGCCCGCGGCCGGGACGCGCGCGGGGGTCGACGGGGACCGGGCCGCGAGCCCGGTGCCCGCGTGACCGTCGGCGCCGCGACCGGGCCGGGCGTCGCGGGCGGTGCGGGCGGCGCGGTCTCGTCCCCCGCACCGCCCGCGGGGTCCCCGGGCCCCACCGGGGCGCGCGGGCCCCGGCTCTGGCCGATGGCGACCGGCACGTTCGCGATCGGGTTCGGCTCGTACGTCATGGCCGGGCTGGTGCCGAGCGTGTCCGCGGAGCTCGACGTGTCGGTCAGCCAGGTCGGCACGCTGGTCAGCGTCTACGGCTTCACGTACGCGGTGTCCACGCCGCTGCTGACGCTCGTCGTCGGGCGCGTGCCGCGCCGGCTGCTCATGGCCGTCGCGCTGGGCCTGTTCGCGCTGGCCACCGGCGCGACGGCGTTCGCCACGACCTACGACCAGGTGGCCGCGCTGCGCGGGCTGTCGGCGGTGGCGGCGGGCGGGTTCACGCCGACGGCCACGGTGCTCGCCGCGCGGCTGGCCCCGCCCGGGCGGCGAGGGCGGGCGGTGGCGACGGTGTTCGGCGGGCTGACGACGGCGACCGTGCTCGGGGCGCCGGCGGGCAACCTGCTCGGCCCGGCGCTCGGCTACCGCGGCGTCTACGCCCTGGTGGGCGGCCTGGCGCTGGTGGCGCTGGTGAGCGTCCTGGCGCTGGTCCGCGTCCCGTGCGCGGTCGCGGCGGCTCCGTCGGCCGCCGGGTCGCCCTCGGCAAGCCCGGCACCGGCTGCCGCCGCTGAGTTCGGTCCCTCCAGCCGAGTTCGGACGTCAGAGGGACCGAACTCGGCTGGACGCACCGAACTCGCGGTGGCCGCGCCGGTCGTCGTGCCGGACGAGTCACCCCGTGCCCGGTCGACCGGCACCCCGGCGACCACCGCCGCGCCTGCCGGCGCCGGCCCCGCGCTGCCTGGGCTGGTCGCCGTCGTCCTGCTGGTGTCGATGCTGGAGACCGCGTCGGCGCTCATGGTGCAGACCTACTCGTCGCCGCTGCTCACCGACCTCGGCGGGCTGACCGGCGCGCTGCTCAGCGCCGTGCTGCTGGCTTACGGCGTGGCGGGTGTGGCGGGCAACGTCGTGGGCGGGCGGCTCGCCGACCGGTTCGGCGCCGCCCGCAGCATCGTGCTGGCGCTGACGACGTCGGTGGTGGCGCTGCTGCTGCTCACCCCCGCCACGGCGACCGCGTGGACCGCGCTGGCGGTCTTCGCGCTGTGGGGGTTCGCCGCGTGGGCGATGAACTCCCCCCTGCAGAACGTGCTGCTCACGCTGGCGGGCCGGCACGGCCAGCTGGTCGTGGCGCTGAACTCGTCGATCATCTCGCTCGGCACCGGCCTCGGCGCCCTGGTGGGCGGCTGGGTCGTGGCCGGCCCGGGCTACGCGGTGCTCGGCGCCGCGGCGGCGGCGGTCATGGTCGTGGCGGTGGTCCTGGTCGCGGTCCTGTCCCGCCGCCCGGCGGTCGCGGCCGTCTGACCGCCCGTCCACCGGAACCCGGCCCGGCTCCTCCCGGGAGTGGCGACGAGTGGAGCGTGCTGCCCGACACGCGCCGGCGTGTCGGGCAGAACGCTCCACTCGAGGGCGGCGGCCCGGCGGTCAGCTCGCGGCGAGCGCGTGCCGCAGGTCCGGCTCCAGGTAGATCACCCGCGCGATGGGCACCGCCGCCCGCACCCGCTGCTCCGCCGCGTCGATCGCCTCCGCGACGTCGCCCGCGCTGGACGCCGCCGGCACCTCGATCTTGGCCGCGACCAGCAGCTCCTCCGGGCCGAGGTGCAGCGTGCGCAGGTGGATGACCGACGGGACGCCCGGGCCGACCAGCGCGGCGCGGATCGCGTCGACGTCCTTCCGCGTGGCCGACTCCCCCAGCAGCAGGCTCTTGGTCTCGACCGCCAGCACGATCGCGATGACGACCAGCAGCAGGCCGATCGCCGCCGACCCCACCGCGTCCCACCGGCCGTCGCCGGTCACCAGCGTCATGGACACGCCGAACAGCGCCAGCACGAGGCCGATGAGCGCACCGAAGTCCTCCAGCAGCACCACCGGCAGCTCGGGCGCCTTCGCGGTGCGGATGTAGGACACCCAGCCCTGCTTGCCGCGGGTGTGGTTCGCCTCGCCGATCGCCGTCCGGAAGGACAACCCCTCCATGACGATCGCCGCCCCGAGCACCGCGAGCGGCACCCACTGCCAGGACTCGATGGGGTGCGGGTCGGCGAACTTGTGCCACGCCTCGTAGAGCGCGAACAGGCCGCCGAGGCTGAACAGCACGATCGCGACGATGAACGCGTACATGTACCGCTCGCGCCCGTAGCCGAACGGGTGCTCCTCGTCCGCCGCGCGCCGGGCCCGGCGGCCGCCGACGAGCAGCAGCAGCTGGTTGCCGGAGTCGGCGACCGAGTGCACCGCCTCGGCCAGCATCGAGCTCGACGAGGTGAGCAGGAAGGCGATGAACTTCGTCACCGCGATGCCCAGGTTCGCGGACAGCGCGGCGATGATCGCCTTGTTCCCGCCTCCGTGTGCCATGCCGGTCCCTCCGCTGGTCAGCGCACGGGCGACCGAGGTCCCCCGAGGCCGCCGCGCGGTGGCCCGAGCGGTGATGCTAGACCGGGCGGGCCTCGTCGGCGAGGAGGACGGGGATGCCGTCCCGGACGGGGTACGCCAGCGGGCGGTCGGGGTCGGTCGACACGAGCTCCGGCTGGCCGCCCGGGCCGACGCCGTCCACGAGCGTCGCGCCGGTCACGGGGCAGCGCAGCAGCTCCCGCACCCAGGGGGCGAGGCCGGTGGTGCCCACGGGCTCGGCGGCGCTCACGCGGCGCCGTCCTGGCGGACGAGGGCGAGCACGTCGTCGCGGACCTTCTCCATGATGTCCTCGTCCGCGGCCTCGACGTTCAGGCGGAGCAGCGGCTCGGTGTTCGACGCGCGCAGGTTGAACCACCACTGCGGCTGGGCGTCCCAGTGCGAGACCGTCAGGCCGTCGAGCTCGTCGACCGTGACCGGGCCGGCACCCTGCTGCTCGACGTACGCCTCGACGACGCGCGCGCGGGCGGCGGCCACGTCCGCGACGCGGGAGTTGATCTCACCCGAGGCGACGTACGGCTGGTACTGCTCGGCGAGCGCCGACAGCGGGTGCGGCTGGCCGCCGAGCGCGGCGAGCACGTGCAGCGCCGCGAGCATGCCGGTGTCCGCGAAGAAGAAGTCGCGGAAGTAGTAGTGCGCGGAGTGCTCGCCGCCGAACACCGCGTCCGACTCGGCCATCTGCGCCTTGATGAACGAGTGGCCCACGCGGGTGCGGACGGCCTTGGCGCCGGCCGCGGTCACCAGGTCCGGCACGACCATCGAGGTGATGAGGTTGTGGATCACGGTGGGCGTGCGGCCCTCCGCCTTCTCCCGCTCGATCTCGCGCAGGCCGACGAGGGCCGTGATCGCGGACGGGCTGACCGGGTCGCCGTTCTCGTCGACGACGAAGCAGCGGTCGGCGTCGCCGTCGAACGCCAGACCGATGTCGGCGCCGTGCTCGACGACCGCCTTCTGCAGGTCGCGCAGGTTCTCCGGCTCCAGCGGGTTCGCCTCGTGGTTCGGGAACGTGCCGTCGAGCTCGAAGTACAGCGGCACGACCTCGAGCGGCAGCTCGGGCAGGCCAGCGCCGGTGCCGAGCACGGCCGGCGCGGTGAACCCGCCCATGCCGTTGCCGGCGTCCACGACGACCTTCAGCGGGCGGATGCCGGACAGGTCGACCAGGCCGCGCAGGAACGAGGCGTAGTCGCCCAGCAGGTCCTGCTCGGTGACCTCGCCGGCCGCCGTGCCCTCGGCCGCGCCCGGCACGCCGTCGCGCAGGTACTCGGCCGCGAGGTCGCGCACCCGGGACAGCCCGGAGTCCTGGCCGACCGGGCGGGCGCCCGCGCGGCACAGCTTGATGCCGTTGTACTCGGCGGGGTTGTGGCTCGCGGTGAACATGGCGCCGGGGATGCCGAGCTTGCCCGACGCGAAGTACAGGCCGTCCGTCGAGCACAGCCCGATCGTGATGACGTCGACGCCGCGCGCGGCCAGCCCTTCGGCGAACGCGCCGACCAGCTCCGGGCCGGACGGGCGCATGTCGTTGCCGATCACCACGCGAGGACGGGCGCCGTCCGCGGCCTCGGGCAGGACGACGACGTCGGCGAAGGCCGCGCCGATCGCGCGGGCGACCCCGGCGTTCAGCTGGTCCGGGACCGTGCCCCGGACGTCGTACGCCTTGATCAGGCCGGTCAGGTCGGGCAGCGCGGAGGTCTCAGGCACGGCGTCACGGTATCCCATCGGTGTGCGGCCACGTGGGCCACCAGGGGTGCTCCCCCTCCACCCGGACGAGTGGGATCAGCCCCGGATGGACCGCCGCACGACCTCGTCCCGGCTCAGCGACGTCCCGTCGCCGTCCAGCGGGAACCACGCCCGGTGCTCGCACTCGTGGCAGGACACGAACGTCACGTCCGTCCCGTCGGCCAGCGCGAGGTGCAGCCGGGTGAGTCGCGTCGACCCGCAGACCTCGCACTCGCCCGTCCCCGGGGCGTGCTCCTGCCCGGCCTGGCTCAGCGACCCCAGCGGCGTCGGCTCGGGCTCTCCCCGGCGTCCCTTGCGGCGACCTGTCCCACCGCCCCCTGCACCGGCCATCGCGGGCTAGCCCTCCTCGCCGCGCAGCACGCGCAGGTGACCCCTGCGGCGCTCGGTGTCGAGCTCGGCGGCCGGCGGCAGGCCGTCGGGCACCGCGGCGGCGTGCCGGGGGGCCGGGCGGCCCGCCTCGCGCACGGCGTCGGCGAGCGCGAGCAGGTCGTCGTGGCTCGGGCCGGTCTCGACGAACTCGGGCGTCAGCCGGACGACCTCCCACCCCCGCGGGGCGGTGAGGCGCGAGGCGTGCTCGGCGCACAGGTCGTAGGAGTGCGGCTCGGCGAGGTTGGCGAGCGGGCCGAGGACGGCCGTCGAGTCGGCGTACACGTACGTCAGGGTCGCGACCGCCGGACGACCGCACGCGGTGCGGGAGCACTGGCGGACGGGTCTCACGGGGTAGAACCTACCGCCGCCCGCGGCCGGAGCGTGCGCGCGACCCGCGTTGTCACCCGGATACAGTGCCGTGGTGGCACCCCGTCGGCACGTCCCCGCCGCCCCCGGCACCCCGGGCGGACCGGTCCCCCGCGTCGGCGCCGTCCGCCGCCGCGACCGCCGCGGCCGCGGCATTCGCGGCCCGCTGCTCCCGGCCTCGCTGCCCGCGCACCGCACCCGCGCGGAGCGGTTCGACGACCTCGTGCTGGACTCGGTCGAGCGCCTGGAGGTCCGCTGGGGGAAGTACCTGGACGGGGTGGAGTTCGCCGTGGAGGACGTGCCCCCGTCCGACCCGGCGCCGTGGGAGTCCGGCGGCGTGCCGCTCGGCCGGTCGTTCCCGTCGCAGCCCGGCCTGCCGCCGCGGATCGTGGTGTACCGGCGGCCGGTGGAGTCCCGGGCCGTCGACGCGGACGAGCTCGCCGACGTCGTGCACGAGGTGGTCGTCGAGCAGGTCGCGCACCTGCTGGGACGTTCGCCCGAGGAGGTCGACCCCGAGCTCGGGGACGGACGGTAGCCTGACCCGGCCATGACGACGACCCCCGAGCCGAGCCGCGCCCCCGCCACCCCGTCCGCCGGCCGCCCCGCCGTCCGCGTGATCACGATCGTGTACAACCCGGGTCCGGAGCTCACCGACTTCACCCGGTCCCTCGCCGCCGCGACGACCGCGCCCGTCGAGCTCGTCGTGGTCGACAACGGTGCCGACCCGGCCGTCGCCGACCGGGTCGCCGCCGAGGCGGGCGGCCGCGTGGTCCGCACCGGCGAGAACCTCGGCTACGGCGGCGGCGCCAACGCCGGCGCACGCGGCGCGACGCAGCCGTTCCTGGTGGTGGCCAACCCCGACGTCGTCTGGGAGCCCGGCTCCCTCGACGCCCTGCTCGACGCCGCGGAGCGGCACCCCGCGGCCGGGGCGCTCGGGCCCGCGCTGCTCAACGAGGACGGCACGGTCTACCCGTCGGCGCGCGAGCTGCCGTCGCTGACGCAGGGCGCCGGCCACGCCGTGCTCGGCAAGGTCTGGCCCGGGAACCCGTGGACGCGCGCCTACCAGCGCCGGCAGGAGACGGTCGGTGCCGAGCGGTCCGCCGGCTGGCTGTCCGGGGCCTGCCTGCTGCTCCGCCGGGACGCGTTCGAGGCGGTCGGCGGGTTCGACGACGCCTACTTCATGTTCTTCGAGGACGTCGACCTGGGCGAGCGTCTCGCGCTCGCGGGGCGGCCGAACGTCTACGTGCCGTCGGCGCGGGTGATGCACGTCGGCGGGGTGTCGTGGAAGGCGAAGCCGGCCGCGATGATCTCGGCGCACCACCGGTCCGCGGAGCGGTACCTGCACCGGCGGTACCACCGGTGGTACCAGTGGCCGGTGCGCGCCGCGGTGTCGGTCGGGCTGAAGGCGCGCGAGGTCGTGGAGCTGCGCGCAGCGCGCTGAGCCCGGGGGTGAGCCTCAGTCGAGGCCGACCCGCGACCCCTCGCGCACCTGGGCCCGGGTGACCGCCTCGGCGTCGGTGACCGGCTGCAGCACCGAGATGAGCGGTCCGATCGCGTGCGAGACGGCCGCCGACAGCGCCCACGACAGGTCGACCGCGTCGTCGTCGGGCGCCACGACCTCCACGCCGACGACACCGGTGCCGAGCGTCTTCACGGCGTAGGGCAGGGTCGACCCGAGCGGCACCTCGACGTCCTTCTCGGCCACCACCCCGGCAGCGCCGTAGGCACGCAGGGTCACCGTGACGGTGGGGCCCTCGGGAGCCGCGTCCGCCTCCGGGTCCGGCCGCTGGCCCTCGGTCGGCTCCGGGGTGGGCGTGGCCGAGGCGGTCGGGGAAGGCGCGGGCGCGCCCTCGTCGCCCGTCGGCACCGCGGTGAGCGTGAGCGTGCCTGCCGCTCCCGCCGGCACCGCCACCAACCCGCTGCCGGGGGTCGCGGACGCGGCCCAGGCCCGCTCCAGCCGCGGCCCCTCGTCCAGCTCGCCGGCCTTGCCCTCGCGCGCGATCATCGCGCCGGCGACCACGGCCTCGGTCGACTCCACCACCGCGGTGTAGCTGCCGGCGGCGAGCCCGCCGAGCGACACGTCCGTGACCTCGCCCGCGGGGAGGTCGAGCTCCTGCGCGCCGGGCAGCTCGACGTCGCCGTCCGGCCCGAGCAGCCGGACCGACGCCGTCGCGTCCTCGTCACCGGGCACGAGCAGCCGGAGCGCGCCCGCGTCCGCGGCGTCCACCTCGGTGGCGACGACGGAGATGCCCGGGACCACCTGGGTCGTCGCGGGGCCGGTGCCCGCGGTGACGAGGTCGGTGCCGCGGGGGGTGAACCCGTCGAGCAGGGAGTCCTGGAGGTAGGCCGACACCTGGCCGCCCGCGGCGGTGACCCGGACCGCGATCCGGCGCTGCTCGGCGGCGACGCCCGGCAGCGACAGCACGCGCTCGGCCCCCGGCGCCACGAGGAACGTGCCGCCGTTGGCGAGGTCGACCGCGCCCGACGGGCCCCACACCTCGACGGTCACGTCCGCGGGCGTGGCACCCGGGTTCACGACCACGAGGTCGGCGGTGCTCTCCAGCTCCGTGCTGCCGCCGACCAGCCAGACGTCGGCCGAGGGGCGCGCGCAGGACGCGGCGGACAGGCCGCGGAGGTCGCCGTCGGTGACCACCGAGGACGTGGCGCCGGCCACCCGGGCGGGCTCGCCGTCCACGGGCTCAGCGCGCAGCACCGTCGCGGCGTCGGGCGACGCGACGGACCCCGTGCCGCCCGTCAGCGCCACCGGGTCCGCGCCGAGCACGGTCAGCGAGGCGGTCGCCGACGTCACGGTGTCGAAGGCGGTGACCCGCTCGACGGGCGCGACCGGCACCCGGTCGAAGGCCGAGTCGCCGGACAGCGTGTCGTCGGGCAGCTGGAGCGGCCCCGGGCAGACCAGGGTCGTGGCCGTGGGCGCGACGTCGACGGTGGCGGCCGGCACGGGGCGGGCCTCGGTCGGCGGCGCCGCCACGGCGATCGCGACCACACCGCCGGTGAGGCCGAGCACCAGCGCGCCGGAGAGCAGGCGCGCGGCGCGCCCGGTCCGGCGCGGGCGCCCGACGGTCGGGTCCGTCATGTCATCGCCTCCCAGCCCGACGGCGGCGGACCGGCAGCGCGAGCAGCAGGGCCAGCAGCCCCACGGCACCCTGTGCGACCGTCCACGCCGTCCGGTCGGGGGCGGTGTGCGTCACGACCAGGCGGCCGCCCTCACCCCCGACCTCGAACGTCTGCCGCCAGCCGTCGGTCACCGCGCGCAGCGGCCGGCCGTCGAGCGTCGCGCGCCACCCGGCGTCCGCGCGCTCGGCGAGCACGAGCAGCCGCCCGTCGTCACCCGGCTCGATCTCCGTGTCCACCCGCGCGACGACGCCCGGCACCGCCGGCACGGCGACCGCGTCGGCGGACGCCAGGCCGGCTGCGTCCTGGGTGGCGCGGGCGTCCGGGACCAGGCGCGCCCACGCGGTCACCACGGCGGGCACGGCGGAGTCGGCGGCCGGGCCGGCGTCGGCGGACGCGTCGGCCGTCGAGCCCTGCGCGTCCTCGCCGACCGCGCCGCCCGAGGGCTGCACGCGCCAGATCACCCCGGAGTCGCCCTCGGTGATCCGCTCGAGGCCGGGCGTGGCGTCGAGGCGCCCGATCAGCGCCGTGCGCGCCTGCTGCCGCGTGAGGTCGTCCTCGGCCGCGGGCAGCGGGGGGACCAGCACGTCCGCGACGGCCAGGGCCGCCAGGTCCGCGGCGACGTCCGTGCTGGACCCGACGGCGAGCGTGCCGACGACGGCCTCGACCTCGGCGTCCGCGTCGTCCGGCTCGGCGGCGGCCGGGTCGGTCAGCCCGCCGGCGAGGTCCGCCGTCCGCGCGGCCGCCGCGGACTCGAGGACCTGCGGCCCGTCGCCGCGCAGCAGCTGCCAGTCGACGGCGCCCGCGGCGGTGCCACCGCTCGCCGGGTCCTCGGTCGACGGCACGAGCGCGAGCACCCGCGGGGCGTCCTCGGACTGCTGGGTCTGCCGCCCGATGGCCGGCACGACCGCGCGGTCCATCGTCGTCAGGTCCGCGGCGGCGCCGTCGCGCGCCTGCCACGCCCAGCCGACCCACGCGGTCAGCGGCAGCACGACGACCACCGTGGTCACGACGACGGCGGTCAGCTGCCGCCAGCCGAACGACGCCCGGTCCAGCCACGCCCGCGTCCCGCGGGTGCCGAGCACCGCGGCGGCGAGCAGCCCGGCCATCGCGAGCGAGACGCCGGAGCCCGCCCAGCCGACGACGACCGTGCCGTCGTCCTCGCCGACGGCCACCCGGCCGGCGACCAGGGCGGCGGCCAGGCCGACGGCGGCGACCACCCAGCCGAGCCGCACCGCCCGGGCGGCCGGTGCCCCGCGCAGCAGGGCGATCAAGGCCAGCAGCAGGACGGCACCGCCGGTCGCGACCGGCCACCAGGTGACGACCGACTCGGGCGCCCAGCCGGGCAGCCAGGACGGCACGAGGGCGGTGGCGTCGACCGGCACGCCGAGCAGCGCGGCGACGGCGGACGCCGGGTCGGAGGCGAGCGGCGCGCCGGGGTCGGCGACGAGCAGCCGCACGCCGTCGAGGCCGCGGGACACCGCCTCGGCCAGCAGCGGGCCCAGCAGGACGAGCGCGGGCACCGCGGCGAGCACGACACGCAGCCGGCGGCCGCGTGGGGCGCACGCGGCGACCACCAGCAGGAGCAGCACGCCGGGCATCAGCAGCACCGGGGCCCCGGCGGCCACGACGGCGAACGCGAGGGACGCGGCGGCGGCCGCGGCGATCGAGCCCGACGGGCGGGTGGGGGCGGCGGAGAGGTCGTCGGGGTGGGCGTCGGCCGCGGCGTCAGCCGTCGCGCCGGCGGTGTCGTCAGCCGCCGTGCCGGTGGTGTCGTCAGCCGCCGTGCCGGTGGTGTCGTCAGCCGTGTCGGTGGTGTCGTCCACCGCGTCGTCGGTCGCCGGGACCCGCGCCGTCACGGCCTCGGTCGCCCCGGTGGTGGCCGGCACCGCGCGGGTGCCGCGCACCGGCGTCACGTCGCTGGCCTCGTCGCGATCGCGCTCCGCGGCCGGCCCGCCCGCGGCCTCGGCGGATGTGGCGTCCGTCGCCTGCAGGTCGCCGGCTGCCTCCGCGCGGTCGCCCTCGACCGCGGGCGTCGCGCCGGTGACCAAGGGCGTCGCGCCGGTGACCACGGGCGTCGCGCCGGAGTCCGCCGCGGTCGCGCCCGTCGCGCTCCCCGCGTCGCCGTCCTCGCGCCCCGCCGCCCGGCGCCCACGGCGACGCGCGGGCTCGCCCGCGCGTGCCCACGCCTCGGGGTCGGGCCACTCCTCGGCGCCGAGGTCCCGCCCGGGCACGGCGCCGTCCTCCGCGCGCGCGGCGGTGACGACGCCGGACAGCACCACGTCGACCTGCTGCGCCCCGACGGCCCGCGCCAGCGCGAGCGCGAGCCACGGCAGCGCCACGTGCACGAGCACCGCCCCGGCGCGGCCCTGGCCCGCGGCGAGCAGCAGGCTCGGCAGCGCGGCCCACACGACCGCGGCCCACACCCGGACGCCGACGGACCGGGTGGCGGCGCCCGCGGCGAACCACGCGCCGAGCCCGGAGAGCAGCACCGAGCCGAGCACGAGCACGGCGAGCGCGACGCCCAGGCTGCCGCCGGCGACCGCGGTCCCGGGCAGCAGGGCCGTGACCAGGGCGTCGGCGGGTCCGGGAGAGCCGAGGCCGCCCGACACCCAGCCGCTGGTGGCCGCGGCCCACACGTCGCCCAGCCCGGACGTGGCCGCGAGCAGCGCACCTCCGACCAGCGACTCGCCGGACAGGGTGCCGAGCACGAGCGGCCCGAAGGCGGCGGCCGTCACGACGACGAGGGCGACGGCGACGACCGCGAGGCCGGCGCGGCGCCGCAGCGCCAGCGCCGCGAGCTCGCGCAGCTCCAGCTCGCTCGGCGCCCGCACCACCCGACGGGCCTCGGCGCGGGTGAGGCGCCGGTCGCGCCACTGCCGCCACACGGTCCGACCGTCGGCCTGCAGCGGCCGCAGCGTCCGGCGCGGCACCGCGCGCGTGCGGCGGGCCTGCGCCCGGGCGCGGACGACGGAGGCGGGGCGGCCGAGCGCGCGCAGCGGCGCGGCGAGCTCGGCGGCGGCGAGGGCCGGCTCCTTGGTCGCGATCCGCACGAGCACGCGCACGAGCCCGGCCAGGACGGCCATGGCGGCGACGAACGGCACCAGGGGCAGCGGCGCCCACACCAGGCGCTGGTGCAGCAGCGCGGCCCGGCGCGCGGCGTACGACCGGCGCGGGTCGGCGCCGTCGGGCTCGCCGTCCGCGTCCAGGTCGACGATGGAGGCCGGGTCGGTGCCGGGGTCGCGGAGCCCGTGGTAGGCCGCCTGGGCGTGCCGGACGACCGCCGACGGCACCACGAGCACCCGGTGCCCGGCCAGGCGCGCGCGCCGGGAGAGGTCGAGGCCGTCGCCGAACGGGCCGAGGGCCGGGTCGGTCCCCCGCAGCTCCGCCCACACGTCCCGCCGGACCAGCGCGCCGACCAGGCCGACGCCGAGCACGTCCTCGCGCCCGTCGTGCTGGCCCTGGTCGACCTCGCCCGGCTCCATGTCGGTCATGCGGCGTCCCGACCGCGACGTGCGGACGCCGACCTCCAGCAGCCGCGCGGGCGCCGTCCAGGTGCGCTGCTTCACGCCGGCGACGCCGACGGACGGCGCGGCCTGCACGGCGCGCACCAGCTCCGCCAGCGCGGCCGGGTCGGGGGCGGAGTCGTCGTGCAGCAGCCACAGCCAGCGCGAGGCGCCGCCGGGCAGGTCGTCCTCGGCGGCGACGGCGGCGCGCACGGCGTCGCCGAAGGTGCGCGCGCCGGGGGCGGTCAGCAGCGTCGTCGTGCCCGCGGGGAGGCCCGCCTGGCGGAGCACCGCGGCGAGGCCCGGGTCGGGACGGTCGCCCGCGTCGACGAGCAGCACCCGCGCGGGCGCGCGGGTCTGGGCGGCGAGCGCGCGGAGCGTCGTCGCAACGAAGGGGGTGACGCCGCGGGCGACGACCACCGCCGTCGCGGGTGCGGCGGCGGGGAGGGAACCCGTCGTGGGCGCGCCGGGGTGCAGCGTGCTGGCGGTCACGACGTCAGGCGCCCCGGCGGGCGCGATCAGACCACACGCCGCTTGAGCTTGCGGCGCTCACGCTCGGACAGGCCGCCCCAGATGCCGAACCGCTCGTCGTTGGCGAGCGCGTACTCCAGGCACTCCGCCCGGACCTCGCAGCCGGTGCAGACCTTCTTGGCCTCGCGCGTCGAGCCCCCCTTCTCGGGGAAGAACGCCTCGGGGTCCGTCTGGGCGCACAGGGCGCGCTCCTGCCAGCCCATGATGCCGTCGTCCTCGGGCGTGCCGAAGAGCGGCAGCACGGGCGCGACCGCCTCAGGCTGGGGCGTGCGCGCCTCGGACGGGAAGGGTCCCTCGTCGTCGAGCAGACTCCACATGTGTGCCTCCCCCGTCGTGCTCGTGTCGATGGTCCGCGGGGCGGTCCGCGATCACCCGCGCGCCACCCGTTCCAGGGAATTACACGCGTGTCGTTCCGCGTAGTCAAGCGGAAGACTGGTACTGAAGCGCTTACCGGGCGATATGTCCGGATCCTCGATATCACGGGCACCTAGGCTGCTCCCGTGCCCCTCTCGACGCCCCGTCCCGCCGCCTCCGTCGCCGACGTCCTGTCGGCCCTGCTCAGCGAGCCGGGGCGCCCCCGCGTGACCTGGTACGGACCCGCCGGCGAGCGGATCGAGCTGTCCGGCGCGGTGCTCGACAACTGGGTGAGCAAGACCACCAACCTGCTCGTGGAGGAGCTCGACGCCGGCCCCGGCACGCGTGTGCTCCTCGACCTGCCGCCGCACTGGCGCACCGTCGTCTGGGCGCTGGCCGCCTGGCGGGTGGGCGCGACGGTCGCCACCGACGCGCACGCCGCCGCAGCGACCGCCGACGTGGTCGTCTCGGACCGCCCGGCGGTGCTCGACCTGCCCCGGGGCGCCGGGGCGGTCGCGGTTGCGCTGCCCGCGCTCGCCCGCCGGTTCGACGGCGACCTGCCCGCCGGGGCGCTGGACGCCGCGCAGTCGGTGATGACCTACGGCGACGTGGTCGGCTGGGCGCCCGCGGTCGAGCCCGCGGAGCCCGCGCTGGAGGTGGGCGCGACCCCCGTGCCGCACGCAGGGCTGGTCGCGGCGGCGTCCGGCGCGGCGCCGGTGCCGGCGGGGTCGCGCGCGCTGCTGCCCGTGTCGGACGAGCGGGGCGCGACCGCGTCGGCGCTGCTCGCGACGCTGGGGGTGCTGGCGGGCGGCGGCTCGGTCGTGCTGCTGCGCCCGGAGCCCGGGGACGCCGCCGACCGGGCGGAGCGGATCGCGACGTCCGAGCTGGTCACGGCGCGCCTCTGACGCCGCCCCCGGCTGCGTCGGACCCGCCTCCGGGGCGCGCCCGGCCCACGAGGTCGTCACATCGTGGCAGCGCGCTCAGCCCGCCGGCGCGACGGTCCCGTCCGGCTGCACCAGACCGATCCAGACCTCGCTCCACGTCGTGTCGACGGTCCGCGGCACGCCCGTCAGCGTCCGGCCCAGCGTCGTGGACGCGGTCCTCCCGACGGACCCGGCGGGCGGCACCGTCCAGACGTAGCTGCCCGGGTCGAAGCTCAGCGCCGCCACCGGGCCGCCGCCCCACGCGGCGCGCACCGCCGCGAGGTCGGCCGTCGTCGGCGGCGTCACGAACTCGACCACCTCGACGTCGCACAGCACCCGCAGCGTCGCGAGATACCGGAACGGGCTCGAGTGCGTCCACACCACGCGCTCGACGCCCAGGCCGTCGAGCGCGTCGCACACGGCGTGCGCCTGCGTGGCCCGGCCGGACAACTCGACGACCGACGCGCCGGGCCGCCACGTGGTGAGCGGGAACGCGACGACTGCGAGCGCGAGGCCGGCTGCGACCACCCGTCGTGCCGCCGCCGGGAGCACGCCCGACCACCGCGCGCCGGCGAGCGCCTGCAGCGCCACGGCCCCCGCGATGAGCAGCCCCGGGAAGGTCGCCGGCAGCAGCCGGCGCACCGCCCACACCTGGTCGGGGGTGATGCTCGCGCGCACGAGCGGGAACACGGCCGCGACACCGATGACGGCCGCGACCACCGTCGCGGCCGGGTCGCGGCCCGCCACGGCCCGGCGCGCGAGCAGCGCGAGACCGGCGAAGCCCAGGACCACGGCGGGCACGCCGAGGTACCAGCCGACCCAGGCCAGCGTGCGCTCGTCGTACGACCGCGTGGCGTCCAGCGGCTCGCCTGCCGCAGCCTGCAGGATCTGCACGGCGTAGCCGGCCCCGGACGACGGGTCGACGTAGTGGCCCTGCCACCACGACGGCCGGCTGGCGAGCACCACGCCAGCGGCGACGATCACGGCCATCGCGACGCGGCCCGAGCCGCGGCGACGATCGAGCGCCGCCGCCCGGACGCGCTGGAGCCACGCGGACGGCAGCACGAGGACCAGGACGGTGAGCACGACGACGAGCCCCGCGGCGACGAGGAGCGCTCGGAGCTGCGTGGTGTGCACCCGCGCGTACTCCGGGCTGAGGAGCAGCACGTCGGCCAGGCCGAGCCCCACCATCGCCGCACCGGCGCTGAGTGCGGCCAACCCACCCCGGGTCGCGGCCCGGCGGTCGGCCCGCCCCGGCGGCGACGCACCTGCCGCCGCGCAGCCCACGGCGAGGCCGACCAGGACGACGGCGCCGTCAATCCGCGCGGCACCCACCGCGCCCAGGAGCAGCCCGGCGAGTGCGTGCGTCCCCACGGCCCCGCGGCGCCAGGCGCCGTGGCCGACCGCGAGCCCGCCGCACAGCAGTGCGATCGTGAGCGGCTCCGTGTACGCGGCGCGCGTGCCGACGAGGAACGGCAGGCTGGCGGCGAGGGCCGCCACGGGCGTCAGCGCCCAGAAGGGTCCGGCGACCCGGCGCGCCGCCGCGAACACGGCCAGCAGCGCGACCGCGCCCAGCACCGTCCCGCCCGCCAGCACGGCCTGCTCACCGCCGCCCCAGCCGAGTACCGCGAGCAGGGCCGGCAGCATGCTGCTGCCCTGGGCGTGCAGCGCGCCGTCCTGCAGCCAGAACGCCTCGGTGGCTGCACTGCCTCCCGCGGTCGCCGCGGCCGCAGCCTCGGCGCTCCCGACGGGGATCGCGCTGGACGAGTGGTGCGTGAGCCACAGCGCCTTCAACGTCAGGAACCCGGGGTCGCGGTTCACGACGACGTACTCGCCCGCGCGGGACCATCCCCAGACCGCCCACCCCGCGACCAGGGCGAGGGCCGCCAGGGCGGCCAGCAGGTGCCGCCGGCCCGCGGGCGACGACGGGACCCAGCGCCACGTGACGACGACGAGGACCACCGCGACGGGCAGCACGACAACGGGCCGGAACTGCCCCGCCAGCACGGCGAGGAGCGCCGCGAGCCCGAGCGCCAGCAGGACGACGGGCGCCCGGTCGGGCAGTTCGCGGACCGCGGCACCCGCGAGCTCGGCGGTGCGCCGCACGGCTTCCGGCCGGCGGACTGCGGGCGGGGCCTGCAGCTCGCCGCGCGGCACGTTCACCGCGGTCGCCCCGTCAGGGGACGTCGGCCTGGACGAGGGTGCCGCCGCCCTCGACGGCGAGCGCCCCGTCGGACGCCGGGACGAACGCCGCCTGCCCGCGGGTCAGCGTGAGGGCGCCGTCTCCCGCGGAGCTCACCGTCATGCGCCCCTCGAGGCACAGCAGGACCCGCGGGCCACGCCCTGGGAGAGGGTGCACCTGACCGTCGTCCACCCGCGTCACCGACAGCTCGAAGTCGTCGACGGGCGCGTAGTAGACCCGGGTCGCGCCGTGGAACTTCTCGGGCGCGATCCGGATCGGCGGGGCCGCGACGTAGTCGACGTTCCGGAGGAGCTCGTCGACGTCGACGTGCTTCGGCGTCAGTCCTGCGCGCAGCACGTTGTCCGAGCTCGCCATGATCTCGATGCCGAGGCCCTTGAGATAGGCGTGGACCCCGCCCGCGGGGACGAACAGCGCCTCTCCCGGCTGGAGCGTCACGGGGTTGAGCAGCAGCGACGTCACCACCCCGGGGTCCCCGGGATACGCGTCCTGCAGGCGCACGACGGTGCGATCCGCCCGCGGCGAGACCGAACCGCCCTCGAGCCGGGCCGCGCACGCCGCCGCGACCTCCGCGACCGCCTCCGGGGCCGGCCGCGTCTCGGGCCGCAGCAGACGCGTGAAGACGGCCTCGATGCCCGCCGCCGACGGCGACGCAGCGAGCGTCGCGTGCAGCTCGCGAGCGAGCGGCACGTCGAGCCCCTCGAGCAGCTCGGCGGCCCGGCGCGGCGCACGGAACCCGCACATCGCCTCGAACCGGGTCAGGGCGTAGACGAGCTCGGGCTTGTGGTTGCGGTCGCGGAAGTTCCGGTGCGGTGCGTCCACCGGGACGCCGGCGGACTCCTCCTCCTCGAACCCGCTGCGGGCGCGATCGATCTGCGGGTGCACCTGCAGCGAGAGGGGCGTCTCGGCTGCGATCACCTTGAGGAGGTACGGCAGGGCGGCGCCGAACCGCGCCTCCACGTCGGTCCCGAGCACGGCCGCCGCGTCCGCGGCGATCACCTCGTGCATCGGCGGCCCCGGCGTGCCCTCCTCCGGGACGCAGCGCGACGGGGCGCTGGCGTGCGCGCCGAACCACGCCTCGGCGACCGGCTGTCCCGTCGGCTCGAGCCCGAGCAGCGTCGGGATCGCGGTCGGCGATCCCCAGGCGTAGTTCTGGATCGCGGTCGTCAGGCGGTACACGTGGTCCCCGGGAGCTCGGCGGCAGGACAGGGATCCGATGGTAGCCGCCGCCTCACGGCCTCCTGGTGCGCGTTCGGGTGACGCGATCAGCCGTGCTGCGGCGTCCGCGCCACCGCGACGATGTTGACGCACGGCGTCGCGCCGGCCGCGACGCGCACGTCCCCCGGGCCGAACCCGAAGTCGCGCCGGCCTCCCGTCGGAGCGCCTCCCGCCGACCTGCCGCCGATCAGCCGCTTCACGAGGCGCACGCCCCCGAGACGCCAGCGGTCCGGGATGCCGGGGAACGTCACGGGATAGGTCAGCAGGCGCGTCCGCCGGTACCGGCTGAGCTCCGCGCGCAGCACGGCCGGACCTGCCGTCATGCCGAGCAGCTCGACGTCGGGGAACTCGGTGGCCAGCACGGAGCGCAGCCCCTCGGGTGCGTACTCGGTGATGTGGAACTCGTTCCAGGGCCGCTGGCCCGGGAAGAGCCGCAGGGTCCGGTCGGGCGTGACGCACAGGAAGACACCGCCCGGCCGCAGCACCCGTCGGATCTCCGCGAGGTAGCGGTCGACCGCGCGGACGTGCTCGATCACCTGGAACGACACCACGACGTCGAACACGTCGTCCTCGAACGGCAGCGCGCTGTGCTCGATCGCCCCGATGGTCCGGAACTCGAGGTTCGGGAGCTGGTAGTGCGCCTGCGCGTGCGCGACGGCCTCGGGTGCGATGTCGACCCCCGTGATGCGCGTCGCCACCCCCGCCAACCCGGCTGTCCCGTAGCCGGTGCCGCATCCGAAGTCGAGGACCTCCTTGCCCTCGACGTGGGGCCGCGCGAAGTCGTAGGTCGCGGTGTGCAGCACGTAGATGAGGTAGTCGCCCTCCGACGACTGGTACTCGTCGACCGTGATGCGTTCGGTCGTCGCCTCGCCGCGCACGCCGTCGTGGCCCCCTGGGCTGCTCGCCGTCATGTCCTCAATGTACGGAACGACGGACGTCGCGTCAGCGGTTCGGGGGGGTCGACGCCGCCCCGAGCGCGAGCCGGAGCTGCGCACCCATCTGCTCCCGGGAGTAGACCTCGCGGCACCGGCTCGCGTACCTCTCGGCGCGACGCTCCGCCGCCACGGGGTCGGCTGCCACCTCGTCCAGCGCCGCGCGCCACACCTCGGCGTCGCCGGACGGCAGCAGCTCGCCCGTCTCCCCGGGCAGCACCGCGTCGCGCAGACCCTCCAGATCGGCGGCGAGCACCAGCGACCCGCGCACGGCCGCCTCGACCGCCACCAGGCCGAACCCCTCCATGTCCCCGGCGACCGGCACGTTGGGCTGCACAAACACGTCGGCGCCGCGCATCAGCAGCTCCCGGTCCACATCGTCGACCGCTCCCAGGAGCCGCACCCGGTCGCCGAGCCCGTGCGCCGCGACCGCGGCGGCGATCCGGTCCGCGTCCTCCCCCGAGCCGGCGACCAGGTGCACGGCACCGGGGACCTCCGGCAGCACCGTGTCCAGGAACCAGGCCACCCCCTTGCGTCGGACGAGGCGACCGACCGTGACCAGCACGGTCGCCCCCTCGGGGACGGCGAAGCGGCGCTTCAGCTCGGCCCGCGCGGCGTCGCGCGCCGGACCGCCCTCGGGCAGCCGCACCCCGAGGCGCACCACGACGACCCGGTCTGCCGGAGCTCCCGCGTCGACGACGGTCGCCGCCGTCGCGGCGCTGATCGCGAGCACGCGCGGCGCGCGCGGCAGCACGAGGCGCACGAGCCGCTGGTAGACGGGCTGCCGCCACACCACGTCCTTCCCCATCGCCATCGTGGCGTGCGGGACCCGCAGCAGCACGAGGACCGGGCGCAGCAGCAGGTAGAGCAGGACGTCCCCGACCAGGACGTACCCGACCTCGCGACGCCGCACGAGCCGGACGGTGCGCAGCACCGCCCCGGGCAGCCACAGGGGCATCCGCGCGTTGGGCCCGCCGTGGGCGATGAGCCGGTCGCGGCCGTCGCCCCCGGCCGACAGCGTCGCCCACACGTCGGAGGCGAGCGTCTCCATCCCGCCGACGGAGGGAGGGAACTTCCGGGTCACGAAGAGCGTCGCGGTGGCCACGGTGCTGCACCCTACGCGGAACGGGGCAGCATCCCGGCGCCGACTACCATCGCGGGGTGCCCGACACCGAACCGCAGACCACCACGCCCGCCGCCGCGACCCCTCGGGCCCGCTGGCGCGCGGTCCTCAAGTGGGCCGCGCTCGGGCTCGTGGTGGTCTTCGCCGCGGTGTTCGTCGCGCAGGAGTGGTCCGGGTTCGTCGCGGGCCTGCGACGGCTCGACCTGCCGTCCGTCGCCGGCGCGGTCGTGGCCATCCTCGCCGGGCTGTGCTGCGCGATGCTGTCCTGGCGTGCGGTGCTGGCCGGCGTCGGCTCCCGGCTGCCGCACCTCGCAGCGGCGCGCGTGTACTTCCTCGGACAGCTCGGCAAGTACGTCCCCGGCAGCGTGTGGCCGATCGTGGCGCAGGCCGAGCTGTCGAAGGAGTACGGCGTCCCCCGGGCCCGGGCCGGCCTGGCGTCGCTCACCCAGATGCTGGTCGGGCTGGTCGTCGGCGTCTGCGTGGCGGGTGTCACGCTGGCACTGTCCTCGCCCGACGCGTTCGCCAGCTACTGGTGGCTCGTGCTGGTCGCGGTCGCCGGCGTCGTCGTGCTGCTGCCCCCCGTCTTCAACCGGCTGGTGACGCTGGCGCTGCGGGTCACGCGCCGCGAGCCCGCCGGCGCGATCGGCGGCCGGGCCGTGCTCACGTCGGCGCTGTGGTGCCTCGGGATGTGGGCGGCGTTCGGCACGCACCTGTGGCTGCTCGCCCGGTCCGTCGGGGCACCCTCGGAGGGCCTGTTCCTGCTGACGACCGGCGGCTACGCACTCGCCTGGGTCGTCGGGTTCGTGATCGTGTTCCTCCCCGCGGGAGCGGGGGCACGCGAGGCCGCGCTGGTCCTGGCGCTGGCCCCTGCGCTCCCCCGTGAGGACGCGCTCGTGCTCGCCGTGGTGAGCCGGTTCCTCATGCTCGCCGGGGACGGTGTCAGCGCCGGGGCCGCGATCCTGGCCGAGAAGGCGCACGCCCGCCGGACGGCGGTCAGCGCGTCCGGTCGTACTGGATCTGCTTGATCCGCTCGAGCTGGTCCTCGAGCAGCACCCGGTTGGTGCGCTGCAGGTCGGAGAGCACGCCGAGCGCGACGGAGAGCAGGGCCGCGACCGACATGATCGCGGCGAAGATCAGGGACTGGACGTTGCCCGCGTCCCCGTGCAGCGCCCACAGGATCAGGAAGCGCACCATCGGGATCAGCGCCAGCGCGCCGAACACGACCGCGAGCGTCGCGAAGATCGCGTAGGGCTTGAACATCAGGTAGCTGCGCACGATGGCCGAACCCGACTTGGCCATGTGGTGGAAGATGTTCTTGAAGAGCCGCGACTCGCGGGTCTTGGCGTTGGTGGTGACCGGGACCGACACGATCCGCAGGCGCTTGTGGCCCGCCTGGATGATGGTCTCCATGCAGTAGGAGAACTCGGTGACGATGTTCAGCCGGTACAGCGAGGCGCGCGAGTAGGCGCGGAAGCCGCTCGCCGCGTCCGGCAGCCGGGTGTCCGCGGCACGGTTGACCACCGCGCTGCCGAACCGCTGCATGACCTTCTTGAACGGTGAGAAGTGCGCGATCGTCGCGGTCTGCCGGTCGGCGATGACGATGTCGGCGACCCCCTCGATGACCGGCCGCACGAGGTCGGGGATCCGGTCCTGCGGGTACTGGTTGTCCCCGTCCGTGTTCACCACGACGTCGGCCCCGTGCGACAGCGCGTAGTCGACGCCGTCGCGGAACGACCGGGCGAGGCCCATGTTCCGGGAGTGCCGGACGACGTGCCGCACGCCGAGCTCCCGGGCCACCTGGACGGTGCGGTCCGAGGACCCGTCGTCGATGACCAGGATCTCGAGCTCGTCGACGCCGTCGATCTGCTTCGGGATCGAGGCGAGCACGGCGGGGAGCGTGTCCTCCTCGTTGAGGCAGGGGATCTGGACGAAGACCTTCATGAGCTTCCTGACGCGCGGGGAGGGGACGCGTCAGTATCGCAGGTCCCGCGCAGGGGTCGCCCGCCACCCTCCCGGGTGGTCACGCCGCGCACCGGGACCGTCATGCGCCACACTGTGTGCCCATGCGCGGCATCATCCTCGCGGGAGGCTCCGGCACCCGCCTGCACCCGATCACCCTCGGCGTCAGCAAGCAGCTGGTCCCGGTCTACGACAAGCCGATGATCTACTACCCGCTCTCCACCCTGATGCTCGCGGGCATCAGGGACGTGCTGGTCATCACGTCCCCGCACGACGCGGAGCACTTCCGGCGCCTCCTGGGCGACGGCTCGCAGTTCGGCATCTCGATCAGCTACACCGTCCAGGCGGAGCCCAACGGGCT
Source organism: Cellulomonas sp. GbtcB1 (assembly GCF_019091725.1). Taxonomy (NCBI): domain Bacteria; kingdom Bacillati; phylum Actinomycetota; class Actinomycetes; order Micrococcales; family Cellulomonadaceae; genus Cellulomonas; species Cellulomonas sp. GbtcB1. The sequence goes on from NZ_JAGXJG010000033.1 coordinate 42,891, forward strand.
CGCGCAGGCGTTCGTGCTGGGCGAGGACTTCGTGGGCGACGACTCCGCGGCCCTGGTGCTCGGCGACAACATCTTCTACGGCCCCGGCCTCGGGTCGCAGCTGACGCGGTTCGAGGACATCGACGGCGCCGCCGTCTTCGCGTACCGGGTGGCCGACCCGACCGCGTACGGCGTCGTCGAGTTCGACGACCAGGGCCGGGCGCTCTCCCTGGAGGAGAAGCCGGCCGAGCCGAAGTCGTCCTACGCCGTCCCGGGCCTGTACTTCTACGACAACGACGTGGTCGCGATCGCGAAGGACCTCGCGCCCTCCGCCCGCGGCGAGTACGAGATCACCGACGTCAACCGGCACTACCTCGAGCAGGGGCGCCTGCAGGTCGAGGTGCTCCACCGCGGGACCGCATGGCTCGACACGGGGACCTTCGACTCGCTGCTCGAGGCCTCGGACTACGTGCGGACCATCGAGTCCCGGCAGGGCCTGAAGATCGGCGCGCCCGAGGAGGTCGCCTGGCGCCGCGGGTTCCTGTCGGACGACGACCTGCGGGTGCGTGCGGAGAAGCTGGTCAAGTCCGGGTACGGCACCTACCTGCTCGGTCTCCTGACCGACGGCCGCGGCTGATCCGGGAGGCGGGTCCGGCGACGTCGCCGGACCCGCCCGCCGGTGTCAGGCGAGGACGGACCCTGCCGCGGCCTCCCAGCGCGCGGCCCAGTCCCCGATCCGCTCGACCCCCGCGGCGCGCAGCGCCTCGTGCCCGAGGACGGAGTAGGCCGGCCGCGGCGCGGGACGGACGAACTTCTCCGAGGTCGTCTCCCGCACGATCGCGGGGTCGAGGCCGGCGGCCGCCACGGCGGCCCGCGCGAACCCGTGCCACGACGTCCGCCCCTGGGACGTGCCGTGGTAGGTGCCGGCCGGCGCCCCCGACGCGACGAGCCGCTCGACGAGGTCCGCCAGGTCGGCGGTCCACGTGGGCTGCCCGACCTGGTCGGCCACGACGTCGAGGCCACCCTTCTCCGCGGCCACGCGTGCGATGGTCTTCGGGAAGCAGCCGCCGTGCGCGCCGTACAGCCACGCCGTGCGCACGACCAGGTGGTCCGGCGCCCCCGCGCGCACGGCCCACTCCCCCGACGCCTTGGTGCGGCCGTACGCGGAGCGCGGCAGGATCGGGGCGTCCTCGGCGTACGGCCGGTCCGCGTGTCCGTCGAAGACGTAGTCGGTGGGGACCTGCACCAGGCGGGCCCCGGCCGCGCGCGCGGCGCGGTCCAGCAGGGCGGGTCCGGCGGCCGTCG
>NZ_JAGXJG010000326.1:0-258 GCF_019091725.1 Cellulomonas sp. GbtcB1
CCCGATGGCCACGCCGGTCTCGGTGTAGTCCTGCCCGCCGAGGTGCACCGTGACGGTCGCGCCGGCCGGGACCGCCGCGGCGGTCTCGAGCTGCGTCGTGAGGTCGTCGGGCAGCGCGGTCAGCTCCGCGTCGGGCTGGACCTGGGACTGCGCGTACCGCCGGTCGTCCGAGACGGCGCCGGCCGGGGGGTGCGACGCGGGGGGGTCGGGCACCTGGGCGGGGTGGGCGGGCGGCCCCGCCGCGGCCACCCCCCGCCC
>NZ_JAGXJG010000327.1:0-258 GCF_019091725.1 Cellulomonas sp. GbtcB1
GCGCGGCCCCAACGGACGCGGGACAGGGCGGGGTCGGGCGCGGCGTCGCGCGCGTCGCCCAGCGTCCCGTCCTGGCCGGAGTCGGCGAGGTCCTCGTCGTCCGCCCCGCCGTGCCGCGCCGGACCCAGCCGGCCCAGCCGCAGCGCGAGCCGCGCGGTCACGTCCGGGTCGGCGCTCACCAGCGCGGTGATCTGGCCCGGCGGCACGACCAGCCCGCTGACCTCGTCGACGAGCGGCTCGCCGGTCGCGGGCGACGGG
>NZ_JAGXJG010000328.1:0-258 GCF_019091725.1 Cellulomonas sp. GbtcB1
CGACCCACTTGATGTCATACCCCTAGGGCCATTGCATTCAGTCCTCAGCGATGCCCTAGGGGCTACGAGAAAATGCAATTGCCCCGTTTGGTGTCCTTTTCAAATCATGTGGACTCATCTTTAAGCCTGCATCGCTGGGGGCCAAACTCATCGCTTCTCCCGTTTGGGTCCCCGACTGCCCCGCAGAGAGGCTGAGTCGGGACGCATCCACAGTACCTTCGTGATAGACGGGCAGATGTCGAGCTATTTCGCGGCAGT
>NZ_JAGXJG010000329.1:0-258 GCF_019091725.1 Cellulomonas sp. GbtcB1
GTGAGCCAAGGAGTTGAGTGGGACCATTGTCTTCCTAAGACCGCTTGGCCTCTACAGAAAATAAGGTTTCATCGTCGTGCAAAAGTTGGTATACAAAAACCCACGAGATCAAAAAACTACACGTAAGAGAATTACCTAGCGAGATTGTATATCCCTAAAAACCTATAGATCTATAGGAGAGGATGAATGAGGTTAATTGTCCTCCTCTCTACCAATGATTCATATGGCAGGGGCTACAAAGATGCTCCTCAAATCGCT
>NZ_JAGXJG010000330.1:0-258 GCF_019091725.1 Cellulomonas sp. GbtcB1
AAAAGGTTGGGATGGCTTAGTTTTAGCTATAGTTTGACATCATAAACCTAACTTGATGGTGCTCAATGCGAGCAAGAGTGTTTGACAAAAGATGAGACCATGCAAGCTGGGATTGATTGCGTGATGATTGAAAGAATTTGTGTAAAGCACGCGGAGAGCGAGCGGAATTGCCAACTTGAGGAATTCGATGCTAAAGCAATGACTTGTGTATGAATGGGAGGTGTCCATGATTATTCCAAGGTGAATGAAATTCGATGT
>NZ_JAGXJG010000331.1:0-257 GCF_019091725.1 Cellulomonas sp. GbtcB1
GGGGGGGAGCGGCGTGCGCGGCCGGGGCGGTGCCCGGGGGACGGGCGGCGGGCCCCGCCGGGGCCCCGCGGGTGGAGGTGCGGACGGGGCCCCGGGCCGCCGGGGGGATCGACGCCGGCCGGCCGGACGGGGGGATCGCCGGCGGCGGGGTCCCCGGGCGGCGCGCGCCCGCGCTGGTCGCACCCGAGCCGAAGGCGGAGCGCACCGACTGCCGGGCCACGCCGCCCGCCGCGGCACCCGCGGCAGCGCCTGCGAAG
>NZ_JAGXJG010000332.1:0-257 GCF_019091725.1 Cellulomonas sp. GbtcB1
AGGCCGCCCGCCGTGTGCCCGACGCCCCACGGGCCGAAGACCCGGGCGATCAGGCGGTAGGTGCCGCCGTACGCGTCGTCCGCCATCACGACGTGGTCGCCGGGGCGCAGCACGGCGCGCAGCAGCGTGTCCCCCGCCGCGAGGCCGGACGAGAACGCGAAGCCCGCGCCGCCGCCCTCCGCCGACCGCAGCGCCTCCTACAGCGCCGCGCGGGTCGGGTTGCCGGAGCGCGAGTACTCGTAGCCGCCGCGCAGCCC
>NZ_JAGXJG010000333.1:0-257 GCF_019091725.1 Cellulomonas sp. GbtcB1
GGCCCTTCGGCAGGGTCAGCTCGCCGGCGGTCAGCGCGGTGCCGGCCTCGAGGCCCCCGATGGAGACCTCGACGTGCTCGGGCAGGTGCGTGGCCTCGGCCTCGAGCGCGAGCGCCTGGGTCACGACGATGTGGATGGTGCCGGGAGCCGACTCGCCCACGACGGTCACGGGGACCTCGACCGAGACCTTCTCTCCGCGGCGGACGATCAGCAGGTCGACGTGCTCGATGATGTTCTTGACCGGGTCGCGCTGGACG
>NZ_JAGXJG010000334.1:0-257 GCF_019091725.1 Cellulomonas sp. GbtcB1
CGGGGGCGACGGCACGCTGCACGCGGCGTCGAAGGGCGCCGTGGCGGGCGTGAAGGTCGTCGCGATCCCCAAGACGATCGACAACGACGTGTGGGGCACCGACCGGTCCATCGGCTTCGACACCGCGGTGGTGATCGCGACCGAGGCGATCGACCGGGTGCACACCACGGCGGAGTCGCACAACCGCGTGATGGTCGTCGAGGTCATGGGCCGCAGCGCCGGCAGGATCGCGGGGACCGCGGGCATCGCCGGCGGGG
>NZ_JAGXJG010000034.1:0-44100 GCF_019091725.1 Cellulomonas sp. GbtcB1
CGGCGCGGCGGCGGCCGGGGCCGACGGCGCGGGGGCGGCGGGGGTCGCCGACGGAGCCGGCGCGGCGGCCGGGGCGTTGGCGGGCCGGCTCGCGGCGGGCTTCGCGCCGCCACCGGCGGGGTAGGTGTCCCGCAGCTTGCGGACCACCGGGGGCTCGATCGTCGAGGACGCCGAGCGCACGAACTCACCGAGCTCGTTCAGCTTGGTCATGAGGGACTTGCTGTCGACTCCGAGCTCCTTGGCGAGCTCGTAGACGCGGACCTTGGCCACATCTCTCCCTGTCTCGGTCCGCCCGGACAGGGTCGGACCGTCGTTAGTGCTGGGTACTCATCGCTGGGTACTCATCGGTGCGTGCTCATCGGGCAGCCATCGGCTCTTCGACCCGCTTTCCCTGTTCGACGGTGCACATGCCACCCCGGCGGGTTGCCCGGGCGGCGACGGTCCTCCTCACACGACCCCGAGGTGCTCCCGCACCGCGGACGTGTCCAGCGGCCCCGCGACACGCAGGGCCCGCGGGAACGCACGACGGCGCTCGGCGAGCTCGAGGCAGTGAGGATCGGGGTGCAGCCAGGCACCCCGGCCCGGCAGCGCCCGGCGCACGTCGACCACGACCGCGGGGTCTCCCGCGTCCGTCGTCGCCGCGACCACGCGCAGCAGGACCGACCTCGGACCGGCGTTCCGGCACCCCACGCACGTGCGCACCGGGCCCACGACGACCTCCGCAACGTCGTCCGCTGCGTGGGTGTCGGGGTGGCGCCTGCTCGGCGAGGAGAGCCGGGCCACCGGCCCAGCCGACCTCAGTCTAGCGCGCGACGTCACCCGACTCGACCGGCGGCGCTTCCGTCACCGTCGGCCGAGGGCGAACCCGCGGTCTCGGGCGTCCCCTCGTGGCCGCCGTCGGCGCCCTGCGCGTCGGACCGGATGTCGATGCGCCAGCCCGTCAGCTTCGCGGCGAGGCGGGCGTTCTGGCCCTCCTTGCCGATCGCGAGCGACAGCTGGTAGTCCGGCACGACGACGCGCGCGGCGCGGGCGGCCGGGTCCACGACCGTGACGGACAGCACGCGCGCCGGAGACAACGCGTGCGCGACCATCTCCGCCGGGTCGTCCGAGTGGTCGACGATGTCGATCTTCTCGCCGTGCAGCTCGGCCATCACGGCGCGCACGCGGGCACCGAGCGGGCCGATGCACGCGCCCTTCGCGCCGAGGCCCTGCACGCGGGACCGCACGGCCATCTTGGTGCGGTGCCCCGCCTCGCGCGCCAGCGCGGTGATCTCCACGTGGCCGTCGGCGATCTCCGGGACCTCGAGCTCGAACAGCTTGCGGACCAGGTTCGGGTGCGTGCGGGACAGCGTGATCTGCGGGCCCTTCGAGCCGCGCGACACGTCGAGCACCAGCGCGCGGATCCGCTCGCCGTGCACGTACTTCTCCGTCGGCACCTGCTCGTGCGCGGGCAGCACGGCCTCCGTGCCGCCCACGTCGACGAGCACGACGCGCGGGTCGCGACCCTGCTGGATGACGCCGCCGAGGACCTCGCCCTCCTTGCCGCGGAACTGTCCGAGCACCTGGTCGTCCTCGGCGTCGCGCAGCCGCTGCACGATCACCTGGCGCGCGGTCGCGGTCGCGATCCGCCCGAAGCCGGCCGGGGTGTCGTCGAACTCCGGGCCCAGCGAGGTGGTGGTCGGCGGGACCGCGGTCACCGTGCCGTCCTCGTCCTCCGCCGGCTCCGGGGCGTCCGGCGCGGGCACCACGGTGCGCTCGCGCGCCCACACGGTGACGTGGCCGGACCGGCGGTCGAGCTCGACCCGCGCGTCGGCGTGCGCGTCCGGCGTCCGGTGGTACGCGGACAGGAGCGCCTGCTCGATGGCCGAGACGAGCACGTCCAGGCTGATCTCGCGCTCGCGCTCGATGAGCCGCAGCGCCTGCATGTCGATGTCCACGATCAGTCCTCCCGGCCCTGCGGCCCGTCGGGGGCGGAGTCGCCGCCCCGTGCGTCGTCCTTGTCCCGGACCAGCTCCACCTCGACGCGGCCCTCGCGGACCCGCGCCAGGGGCAGCCGGACGGGCTCGCCGATCTTGGCCGGCCGGCCCTTGACGCCCGGCGTCTCGGGCGTCACGACCACCGCGTCCTCCGCGTCGGTCGCCCCGCGCTCGACGTCCACGAGGCGGCCGGTCAGCGACCCGCCGTCCTCCAGGCGGAGCACCACGAGGCGGCCGATGGCCCGCGCGTAGTGCCGACGGGCGACGAGCGGCGCGGTGGCCCCGCGGCTCGACACCTCGAGGGTGTACCGGTCGGGCAGGCCGTCCAGGTCGTCGAGCGCCGCGGAGACGGCGCGGGACACGTCGGCGACGCCGTCCAGGTCGACCTGCTCCTCGACGTCCTCGGGCGCGTCGAGCACGACACGCACCACGGCCTGGCCGCCCTCGCGGCCCAGCTCGACGTCCTCCAGCCACAGGCCGGCGGCGGTCACCACCGGCTCGATGGTCTCCCGGATGCGCTGCGCGCTGGCGGGCGCGGGCATGTTGACCTCCTGTGTCGGTCCTCGGCGGGGTGCGGCCTCGTCGCGCGCACGCCGACACCGGGGACGTCGACGCTGTGTGGTTGTCGGTCCTGCACGGTGGAGCGGCGCGCGGCGGACCGCGTGCTGCCACCAGGGTACTGACTCCCGGGCGCCGCACCCGCCGGACGGGGCCCGGACCGGGTGCGACGTGCGCGACACCGGCCCGGGTGGGGACCTCGGGTCCGGTGCGGGACCGGGTGGCCGTGGCAGGATCGCCCGCGATGCCCCGCACCGCCTCGCGCCGCCCGTCGCGCCCCGCACCGCACCCCGCGCCCGCCCGGTCTCGGCGCGCCCGCGCCCTCGCCGGGGTGCTCGCGCTCGGCACCGCGGCGCTGCTGGCGGGCTGCGGCCTGCGCCTCGAGACCGACCCGCCCGCCGAGCCGGTGCCGGACGCCACGGAGCAGGTGCGGCGGGACGCCGTGGACGACGCCCTCGCGCTCGCCGCGGCCGCCGAGGCCGCCACCGCGGGCGCCGACGAGGGCGTCGGGGCTGTGCTGGGCCTGGTCGCGTCGACGTCGGAGGTCCAGGTCGAGGCCCTGGGCGGGGTGTACGAGTCGGGGCTCGCCGAGGACCCCGACGCGACCCCCTCCCCCACGCCGTCCGCCACCGACCCGGCCGCCACGCCCGCCGACGTCCTGGCGCTGCTCGGCGGCGCCGCGTCCGAGGCCCGCGCCGACGCCCGCGCCACCGACGACCCGGGCCTGGCCCGGCTGCTCGCGTCCGTCGCCGCGTCCCGCGCCCAGCTGACCGACCGGCTCGCCGCCGCGCTCGGCACCGAGGCGCCCGCGGTCGACGCCGAGCCCGAGGGCGGCTTCACCGCCGGCGGGTCCGCGGACGGGTCGGGGTCGGGCGACGGGTCGGCGGCGCTGCCGTCGGCGTCCGCGTCCGGGTCGGCGACCCCCGCCCCCTCGCCCACCGCGACGGGCCCCGCCGACGCGCTCGGCGCGGACCTCGACCGCGCCGACGCCCTCGCGCTCGTGCTCGCGGAGGACCAGGCGGGCTACGGCTTCGAGGTCGCCGCCGCCCGGCTGTCCGACGACGCCCGTGCGCAGGCGCGGTCCGCCGCCGCCGCGCACCGGGCCGCGGCGACCACGTGGGCCGAGGCGGTCGGCGTCGCCGGCACCGCCGAGGACCCCCGCCGCGTGGCGTACGAGCTCGGCGGCGACCTGTCGTCCGCCGAGGCCGTGCGGACGTTCGCCGCCGGGCTGCTCACCGACCTGGCCGCGGTACACGCCGACGCCGTGCTCGACACCGGGGCGTCGACGGCCGACCGCACCGCGGCGGTCGACGGCCTGCGCACCTCGGCCGCGGAGTCGCTCTCCTGGGGCGCGACCCCGACGGCCCTCCCGGGCCTGCCGGCCGACGACCCCACGGCGTCCCCGACGCCGACCCCGCCCGCGGGCTGACCCCCGGGGTCGCGCTGTCCCGGCGGGCGTCGCGCAAGCGCGGCGCCTACGCCTTCCGGCCCCGCCACCGCAGATCGGCGTGGGCGGGGCCGGAAGGCGTAGGCCGCCGCCCGGAGTAGGCCGCGTCGCGCGCCCCGGGACGCCTCGCGCTTCACGCGGCGACGGCCCCGCCCCTGCCGTCGGCAGGGGCGGGGCCGTCGTGGCCGGCTCGTCACCGCGCCAGCAGCGCGTCCACCAGCTCCGCCACGCGGTCCGCGGCCTCGGCGACCGGGACCTGCTCGGCCTGCGGCCCGCCCTCGACGACCACGCGCGGCCGCACCTCGACCAGCCCGTCCGCGAGCCCGCGGCCCACGACGACGGTCAAGGGCACGCCCAGGAGCTCGGCGTCGGCGAACTTCACGCCGGGCGAGACCTTGAACCGGTCGTCGTACAGCACCTCGATGCCGCGCGCGTCCAGGGTCTGCGCCAGGGACTCCGCGGCCTCGAACACCGTGGCGTCCTTGCCGGTCGCGACGATCTGCACGTGCGCCGGGGCCACGCCCGCGGGCCAGGCGAGGCCGCGGTCGTCGTGGTTCGCCTCGGCCAGCGCCGCGAGCACCCGGGACACGCCGATGCCGTACGAGCCCATCGTGACGACCTGGGACTTGCCGTTCTGGTCGAGCACGGTCAGGCCGAGCGCCTGCGCGTACTTGCGGCCCAGCTGGAAGATGTGGCCGATCTCGATGCCGCGCGCGAGCTCCAGCGGGCCGGAGCCGTCGGGGGCCTCGTCGCCGGCGCGCACCTCGGCCGCCTCGACGGTGCCGTCCGCGGTGAAGTCGCGGCCGGCCACGAGGTCGAACACGTGCTTGCCGGGCTCGTTCGCGCCGGTGATCCAGCGGGTGCCGGGGACGACGCGCGGGTCCAGCAGGTACCGCACCGCGGTGCGGCCCTCGGCGTCGGCGGCCAGCCCCTCGCGGTTCGGGCCGAGCGCGAGCGGGCCGATGTAGCCCTTGACCAGCTCGGGGTGCGCGGCGAAGTCGGCCTCGACGGCCGGCTCGACCTCGGCCGGGGCCACGGCGGCCTCGAGGCGCTTGAGGTCGACCTCGCGGTCGCCGGGCAGGCCGACGACGAGCAGCTCGCGCTCGCCGGTCGGCTGCACCAGGGCGAGCACGACGTTCTTCAGCGTGTCCGAGGCCGCCCAGGGGCGGTCGGCGCGGGGGAACCGCTCGTTCGACACCGCGACCAGCGAGTCGATCGTCGGGGTGTCCGGGGTGTCCTCGACGTGCGCGGCGGGGGCGTCGTCGTACGGCAGGGCCGGCGGCGCGACCGTCGTGACGGCCTCGACGTTGGCCGCGTAGCCGCCCGGCGAGCGCACGAACGTGTCCTCGCCGATCGCCGTCGGGTTGAGGAACTCCTCGGACCGGGAGCCGCCCATCGCGCCGGACGTCGCCGCCACGATCACGTACTCCAGCCCGAGCCGCTCGAACACCCGCTGGTACGCGGCGCGCTGCGCGGCGTACGACGCGTCCAGCCCCGCGTCGTCCACGTCGAAGGAGTAGGCGTCCTTCATGATGAACTCGCGCCCGCGGATCAGGCCGGCCCGCGGGCGGGCCTCGTCGCGGTACTTGGTCTGGATCTGGAACAGCGTCAGCGGCAGGTCCTTGTACGACGAGTACAGGTCCTTGACCAGGAGCGTGAACATCTCCTCGTGCGTCGGCGCGAGCAGGTAGTCGTTCTCGCGGCGGTCCTGCAGCCGGAACAGGTTCGGGCCGTACTCGGTCCACCGGCCGGTCGCCTCGTAGGGCTCGCGCGGCAGCAGTGCCGGGAAGTGCACCTCCTGCGCGCCCGCGGCCGCCATCTCCTCGCGCACGACCTGCTCGACCTTGCCCAGCACCCGCAGGCCCAGCGGCAGCCAGGTGTAGATGCCCGGGGCGGCGCGGCGGATGTAGCCGGCGCGGACGAGCAGCTTGTGGCTGGCCACCTCCGCGTCGGCCGGGTCCTCGCGCAGGGTGCGGACGAAGAGCGTGGACAGGCGTAGCAGCATGGGCCGCAGCCTAGTGGGCGTGCCGGGTGTCGGACGCCTGGGCCACCATGGGTGGCATGCCCGAGCTGCCCGAGGTCGAGTCGCTGGCCGACTTCCTGCGCGAGCGCGCCGTGGGGCGCACCGTCGCGGGGGTCGAGGTCGGGGCGATCAGCGCCCTCAAGACGTTCCGCCCCGCGCCCACCGACCTCGCCGGCGGCACCGTCGTGTCCGCCGGCCGGCACGGCAAGTGGCTCGACCTCGGCGTCGCGCCGCCGGCCGCGGGCGGCGGCCTCGGCGAGCCCCTGCACCTGGTGTTCCACCTCGCGCGCGCGGGCTGGCTGCGCTGGTCCGAGCAGCTGCCCGCGACGCCGGTCCGCCCCGGGAAGTCGCCGCTCGCGCTGCGGGTCCGGCTGGACGACGGGTCGGGCTTCGACCTCACCGAGGCGGGCACGCGCAAGCGGCTCGCGGTGCACGTGGTCGCCGACCCGGCCGAGGTGCCGCAGGTCGCCACGCTCGGCGTCGAGCCGCTGTCCGAGGGGTTCACGCCCGAGCGGCTCGGGGAGCTCGTGGCCGCGCGCAACCAGCAGGTCAAGGGGCTGCTGCGCGACCAGGGCACGATCGCCGGCATCGGCAACGCCTACTCGGACGAGATCCTGCTCGTCGCCCGCACCAGCCCGTTCGCGCTCACCCGGTCGTTCGACGCCGACGCCGTCGCCCGGCTGCACGCCGCCACGGTCGGCGTGCTGCGGGAGGCCGTCGCGACCGCCGCCGGGCGGCCCGCCGCCGAGCTCAAGGACGCCAAGCGCCGTGGCATGCGGGTGCACGGCCGCACGGGCGAGCCCTGCCCCGGCTGGGACGGCGTCCCCTGCGGGGACACCGTGCACGAGGTGTCGTTCGCCGACTCGTCGCTGCAGTACTGCCCGACCTGCCAGACCGGCGGCAAGCCGCTGGCCGACCGGCGGATGTCCCGGCTGCTGCGCTGAGGCGGGCTTCACACGTCCCGCACAGGATCCCTCCGAGGGCTCTCCGCGCTCGCCGAGCGGCCCCCGCGCGACCCTCCCTAACGTGGGAGCCATGCCCGAGACCACGCCCAGGGGCGACCGCCCCGTCCGGCACAGCCGCGCCGTGCAGCGCCCCGCCCGGCACGTCCGCCGCGCCCGAGGGGGCGTCGGCCGCCGCGTCGCCCGCGTCGCCGCCGCGACCGCCGGCGTGCTCGCGCTGGGCGGCACCACCGGTGCCGTCGCGCTGTACGCCCAGGTGCAGGGCAGCATCGACGCCGCCGACGTGGACCAGTTCCTGGGCGACGACCGGCCGACGGCCCCCGCGGAGGAGGACCCCGTCGACGGCTACGCCGGTCGGCCGCTCAACATCCTGGTGATGGGTACCGACCTCCGGGACGGCGAGAACGCCGAGATCGCCGGCGACGTCGACGGCATGCGCTCGGACACCACGATGCTCGTGCACCTCTCGGCCGACCGGAGCCGGGTGGACGTCGTCTCGATCCCGCGCGACTCCCTGGTCGACATCCCGTCCTGCACGCTCGAGGACGGCAGCACCACCGACCCGCAGTCGGACGCGATGTTCAACGACGCGTTCCACATCGGCGGCGGCGACACCGAGAACCTCGCCGCGGCGGCGGCCTGCACGCGGCGCACCTTCGAGCAGAACAGCGGGCTGCGCACCGACGAGAGCATCGTCGTGAAGATGGACGGCGTCCGGGACGTCATCGACGCGCTCGGCGGCGTGCCCATGGACCTGCCGGAGGCGATGGACTCCCCCAAGGCCGGGCTGCACGTCCCCGCCGGCCCGCAGACCTTCGACGGCACCACCGCGCTGCAGTTCCTCCGCGCCCGCACCGGGACCGGCAACGGGCTCGAGATGGGCTCGGACCTGGCGCGCATCGAGCGGCAGCAGCAGCTCGTCGACGCGCTGGCCGCCCAGGTGCAGGGCGCGGGGCTGCTCTCCGACCCGACGACGCTCATGCCGGTGCTCACCTCCGTCACGCGGTCGCTGTCGATCAGCGAGGGCCTGGCGGACGTCCGCGACCTCGCCGGCCTGGCGCTGACGCTGCGCGACGTCGACCCGGCCACGCTGCAGCCGGTGACCGTGCCGGTCGCCGAGGCGCCGCAGGACCGGTACCGCGTGGTGTGGACGTCGCAGGCGCAGGACCTCTGGGACCGGCTGGCGGCCGACCAGCCGCTGACGGACGCGGCGGGCACCCCGACGGCGGGCGCGACCACGACCACCGGCGCCTGACGCCGGGCCGGGCGCCTAGAACAGCACCGTCGCGTACGTGCCCACACGGCGGAAGCCCACCGCGCGGTACGCCGCGAGCGCCCGCTCGTTGTAGTGGTTCGCGTACAGCGACACCGTCGGCGCCACGTCCCGCCGGGTCGCGGCCACCACCGCCGCCATCCCGGCCTCGGACAGCCGCTCGCCGCGCCGTGTGGGCTCGACCCAGACGCCCTGCACCTGGGCCACCCCGCCGGCGACGGCGCCCAGCTCGGCCTTGAAGACCACCTGCGGCGCCCCGTCCTCGCCGGGGTCGATCCGGACGAACGACCGGCCCTCGCGCACGAGCGAGCGCACCCGGGCCTCGTACGCCCCGCCGGTCCCGCCGATCGGCGAGTAGCCGACCTCCTCGGTGAACATCCGCACGCAGGCCGGCAGGACCAGGTCGTACTCCTCCGGCACCGAGCGCCGCACCGCAGGGTCGGGTGCGACCACCGGGTCGCCGTCGATCACCATCGACGGCTGCTCGGCGCGGACCTCCCGGACCACGCCCCACGCGGGCGCCAGCCGCTCCCAGAGCGGCAGCACCGCCTCGGCGTCCCCGACCACCGACGAGCACCGCCGCCCCTGGGCCCGGCCCATCGCCGCGAACGCGTCGAGCGCCGCCACCCGTACCGCGGGGTCCGGGACGACGGGCACCAGGTTGGCGCCGGCCCAGGCGAGCGCGACGAGCGCGCCGTCGACCTCGTACCCCCACAGCTGTCCGCCGGAGCGGCGCAGCCCGACGACCGCCGCCTGCTCGAGCCGGGTGGTCGCGAGCACCGCCGCCACCGGGTCCTGCGCGCACAGCGCGAGCGCGCGCGGCAGGTCCGCGTCGGCCAGCACCCGCGCACCGTCGGCGCCCGCCGGCGGCCGCCCCGCCGCCAGGTCCTCCCAGAGCCCCCGCACCGGCGTCAGCCCACCGTCACCACGGGGCCGCCGGGACCGTCGCCGGCCGGCTCCATGCCCTCGGCGATCCGCATCGCCTCGTCGATGAGCGTCTCGACGATCGCCGACTCCGGGACCGTGCGCACGACCTCGCCGCGCACGAAGATCTGCCCCTTGCCGTTGCCCGACGCCACGCCGAGGTCCGCCTCGCGCGCCTCGCCCGGGCCGTTCACCACGCAGCCCATCACGGCGACCCGCAGCGGCACCTCGAGGCCCTCCAGGCCGGCGGTGACGCGCTCGGCCAGCGTGTACACGTCCACCTGCGCGCGCCCGCACGACGGGCAGGACACGATCTCGAGCTTGCGCGGCCGGAGGTTCAGCGACTGGAGGATCTGGATCCCGACCTTGACCTCCTCGACCGGAGGCGCCGACAGCGAGACCCGGATCGTGTCGCCGATGCCCTTGCTCAGCAGCGCGCCGAAGGCCGTCGCCGACTTGATCGTGCCCTGGAACGCCGGGCCGGCCTCGGTCACGCCGAGGTGCAGCGGCCAGTCGCCGCGCTCGGACAGCAGCTCGTAGGCGCGCACCATCACGACCGGGTCGTTGTGCTTCACCGAGATCTTGAAGTCGTGGAAGTCGTGCTCCTCGAACAGCGACGCCTCCCACACGGCCGACTCGACCAGGGCCTCCGGCGTCGCCTTGCCATACTTCGCGAGCAGCCGCGGGTCGAGCGAGCCGGCGTTGACGCCGATCCGCAGCGACACCCCGGCGTCCTGCGCGGCGCGGGCGATCTCCTTGACCTGGTCGTCGAACTTCCGGATGTTGCCCGGGTTGACCCGCACCGCCGCGCAGCCGGCGTCGATCGCGGCGAACACGTATCGCGGCTGGAAGTGGATGTCGGCGACCACGGGGATCTGCGACTTGCGCGCGATCGCCGGCAGCGCGTCCGCGTCGTCCTGGGTCGGCACCGCCACGCGGACGATGTCGCAGCCCGCCGCGGTCAGCTCGGCGATCTGCTGAAGGGTCGCGTTCACGTCGGAGGTCAGGGTCGTCGTCATCGACTGCACGCTGACCGGGGCGTCGCCCCCGACCTCGACCTTGCCCACGCGGATCTTCCGGGTCGGGCGGCGCGGGGCCAGCACCGGCGGAGGAGCCTCCGGCATGCCCAGGCTGATGGGGGTGCTCACGGGGCCATCATCGCACCGCGGGGCCGCACCGCGCCCGAGCAGGGCCGGCCGGTCGCCGCTCAGCCGAACGTGATCGGCGCGACGATGTCCGCGTAGGCCAGGAGCAGGCCCATCCCGCCCAGGACGACGAACACCGCGAGCGCCACGGGCTGCAGCCGGGCGGCGTCCGCGGGCCGCGGCCGGGGCAGCTTCCGCAGCCGGGCGACCTGGCGCTTGAGGCCCTCCCAGAGCGCCGCCGCGACGTGCCCGCCGTCCAGCGGGACGAGCGGGATGAGGTTGAACACGAACAGCGCGATGTTCAGCGACGCGAGCAGGCTGAGCATCCCGGACACCCGCTCCGCGACCCCGACGCCCGTCGCGTCCGACGAGGCGACCTCGCCGGCCAGCCGCGCCACGCCGACCGGGCCGAGCACGCCCTCGGCGCTCCGCTCCCCGTCCCCGAACGCGCTCTCCGCGATGCCGACCAGGTTCGCCGGCAGCGTGACGACGGCCCGCATGGTCTGCCACACGGCGTCGCCGTTCAGCTCCACCACCTCGGACACCGGCTGCCGCTGCAGCTCCGTCCCGGGGCTCACGCCGAGGAACCCGACCGGGCGCGTCACCGGGTCGCCGTCGTCGTCGAGGACGGCCTGCCCGGCGTCGTCCGTCACCGGCCGCTCGGCGACCACCGGGGTCACCGTGAGCTCGACGCGCTCGCCGTCGCGCTCGACGACGACCGGCACGGCCTGGTCGCCCGAGCCGCGGATCAGGCCGCTGAGCTGGTCCCAGGACGTGATCGCCACGCCGTCGTACGACACCACGGTGTCGCCGGGCTGCAGGCCGGCCTCCGCGCCCGGGGCAGCAGGGTCGTCGGCCGAGCACTCCGTCGCGGTCGACCCCGCCGGGAGCACGCACTGGCTCACCGAGGACAGCGTCGTGCTCGCGCCCTGCACGCCGATGCCGACCAGCACGACCGCCAGCAGCACCACGGCGATGATCAGGTTCATCACCGGGCCGCCGAGCATGACCACGAGCTTCTTCGGCGTCGAGAGCCGGTAGAACGCCCGGTGGTCCTCCCCCGGGCGGATCTCCTCCGCGCTGGCCTCGCGGGCGTCGGCGGCGATCCGGCTGAAGAACCCGCGCACCGGCGGGTTCCCCACCGCGTCGGGCGTCGGGTACATGCCGATCAGGCGGACGTAGCCGCCGAGCGGGATGGCCTTGACCCCGTACTCCGTCTCGCCCTTCGTCCGGGACCACAGGGTCGGGCCGAAGCCGACCATGTACTGGCTCACGCGCACGCCGAACTTCTTGGCCGGCACCATGTGCCCGACCTCGTGCAGCGCGATGGACACGAGGATGCCCACCACGAGCACCACGACGCCGATCGCGTAGGCCATGCGGGGGTCTCCGTTCAGTGCGGCGACCCGCCGAGCGGGTCGGCTCGGCGGGGGTGGGACGAACCCCCATCCTGCCCCGGATTCCTGGGGGCGGGCTGGACGTCGGCCGTGCCGGGGTCCGCGTCGTGGTCCGGGTCGCCGTCGACGACGACTCGGTCCCGGCCCGCGCGCTTGGCCCGGTACATCAGCGCGTCGACGCGGCCGAGCGCGGCGGCCGGCTCCTCGCCCGCCCGCAGGGCGGTGACCCCGAGGCTCGCCGTCACGTCCACCGGCGCCTGCCCCCGCACCGCGCCCGGGACCGCCGCACGCAGCCGCTCGGCCAGCGCCCGCGCGTCGTCGGCCCCCGTCCCGGGCGCGACGACGAGGAACTCCTCGCCGCCCAGCCGGGCGACCAGGTCGCCGGACCGCACGTGCTGCTCCAGCGCCCGCGCCACCGCCACCAGCACGCGGTCGCCGACGGCGTGGCCGTGCACGTCGTTCACTGCCTTGAACCGGTCCAGGTCCAGGTAGACCAGCGCCACGTCCAGCCCCGACCCGACGACCCGCGCCTGGTACGCCAGCTCGTCCTCGAGCCGACGGCGGTTCGCCGCGCCGGTCAGCGGGTCGCGGTAGGCCATCTCCCGCATGGACGCCGCCTCCGCGCTGGCGTGCTCGGCGACCTGGAACGCCCGGGCGGCGTGCTCCTTCGTGCGGGACAGCACCCAGACCATCGCCGCCAGCACGGCCAGGTACACCGCGTACCGCGCCAGGTCGACCGCGTGCCCGCGCGCGTCGCCGTCGGACGGGCCGAGCGCGAGAGCGACCCAGCCGACCGCGAGCGTCGCGAGGACCACCGCGGCCGCGTGCAGCGCCGCGAACCGGGTCGGGAACACCAGGTAGCCGATCACCACGAACAGCGCGAGGCCCATGAACGTCGTCGGGAACAGCGCGTCCCAGCCCCCGCCCCCGGCCGAGCCCAGCCTGCTGCCCATCGTCACGAGCCACAGCGCGTCCAGCCCGAGCAGCACGACCCGCGACACCGGCACCGTGGCCGCGGGGCGCCGCAGCACCAGCCAGGCGAACAGCAGCACGACGACCAGCAGCACCGGCGACGCCGCCCGCAGCAGCACGTCGTCCCAGCGCAGCACCGCCACCGCGACGACCGACACCGCACCGAACAGCAGGCAGACCAGCAGCACCCGCCGGATGAGACCCAGCGTCGGGTCGCCGGACCGCCGGGCGACCGGCAGGTCCCGCGGCGGCGGTGCGGGTGCGGACATCGCTCCTCGTTCCGGGCGGCCCGGTGCTGCCGGGGAGGGACTCGTCGTGGCACGGTACCCCGCAGGTCGCGGGCCGGAGGGGTGCAGGGGCCCGGTCACCCGCCGGATCACCCGTCCGGCGACCGCCTTGCGCCGCCGGGGGCGAACCGTGACGATCGGTCCGACGCCCGACGACCCCGGGAGGTGGCGTGGAGGACGTGCACGAGGTGGGGCCCGGCCACGACGGCTCCGCCCTCGTCCTGCGGTGGAGCACCGGGGGCGACCCGTCGGCGCGGTCCCTGTGGTTCGACCAGGCCGAGGCGGTGGACCCCCGCCCGCCGCGCGAACCGCTCGACGGGGACACCACCGCCGACGTCGTCGTCGTGGGCGCGGGGCTCACCGGGCTGTGGACCGCGTACTACCTCCTCGAGGCGGACCCCGCCCTCGACGTCCTCGTGGTCGAGCGGGACGTCGCCGGGGCCGGGGCCAGCGGGCGGACCGGCGGCTGGTACGGCGCCGGACCCGCGTCCGCCGCCGCCCGGGTCGCCGCCGCGCACGGGCCCGAGGCGGCCCTCAGCGCGCGTGCCGCCCTGCGCGACGCGGTCGTCGAGGTGGGCGGCGTCGCCGCGGCCGAGCAGATCGACGCCGACGTGGCGGTCGGCGGCCTGCTCACCGTCGCGCGCACGCCCGCGCAGCTGGCGCGGATCACCGCCGACGCCCGGGCCGCCCGGGCCTGGGGCGACGAGGTGGACCTGCTCGGGCCGGACGACGTGGCCCGCCTCGTGCAGGCGCCCGGGGCGCTCGGCGGCGCCCTCGCGCCCGACGTGGGCCGGCTCCAGCCCGTGGCGCTCGTCCGGGGGCTCGTCGACGTGCTGACCGCGCACGGCGCCCGCGTCGCGGAGGGCACCCGGGCGCTGCGGCTCTCCCCCGGCGCCGTCGTCACGGACCAGGGCACGGTGCGCGCGCCCCTCGTCGTCCGGGCCACCGGCGACGGGGCCCCGGCGGGCGCCCGGCACGCCGTCGCCACCGCGCCGCTCGGCGAGGACGTGTGGGCGGCGCTGGGCCTGCGGCGCGGGGTCGTGCTCGCCGACGCCGGCCACCGACCCGTCCGGGCCCTGCGGACCGCCGACGACCGGCTCGTGCTCAGCCTGCGGAGCGCGCGCACCCCCGCCGCCCCGTCCGGCCAGGACCTCGCCGCCGTGCTGCGGCTGCAGCGGGCGCTGGCGGGGCTGCTGCCCCTCGGCGCCGAGGCGCCGACCACCCACGCGTGGGGCGCAGCGCTCGCCGGCGGGCCGCTGCCGGCGCTCGGGTTCGACGCCGACGCGGGGCTCGCCTGGGCGGACGGCGGCGGGGACGACGGCGTCGCCGCGGGGAACCTCGCGGGGCGGACGCTGGCGGAGCTGCTGACCGGGGGCGACGGGGCGCTGACGCGGCTGCCGTGGGTGGTGCGCGGTCCGGCGGGCCGCGGGACGGGCGGCCTCAGGTCGGGCGGCCTGGACGGCGCGGCCGCGCGGCGGCTCACGGACCGGGTCGCGGGGGCGCTCCGGGACGGCGCGGCAGCCCTGGCCGACCGGGAGGAGCGCGTCACGGGCCGCCCGAGCCGGCTCACCGGTCTCGCGGGCGAGGGCTGACCCGGCGCGCGCGACCCGGCGACCCCGCCGACCTGACAGCGCCACCCGCCCCGCCCGCCCGCACCGAGTTCGGTACCCCCAGCCGAGTTCGGTGGGCGCCGGCACCGAACTCGGGGAGAACCACCGAACCCGCCGCGCACCACCGAACTCGTCGCGCCCGCCCCGGCGACCGCCGGAGGTCAGGCCGCCGCGACCCGCTCCCGGGCGCGGGCGCGGGCCCAGTCCTCCGCCGCCTGCACGTCCGCGACGTCGCGCACCGGGCCGCCGTCGTGCGCGGCCAGCACCTCCTCCACGGTCTGCACGATGCCGAGGAACCCGAGCCGTCCGGCCAGGAACGCCGCGACGGCCTCCTCGTTGGCCGCGTTGTACACCGCCGGGTGCGTGGCCGACGCGGCGACCGCGGCCCGGGCGAGCGCCACGGCACCGAACGTGTCCTCGTCCAGCGGCTCGAACTCCCACCGGCCGGACCGCGTCCAGTCGACGGGCGCCGCGGCGTCCGGCAGCCGGTCCGGCCAGGCCAGCCCGAGGGCGATGGGCAGCCGCATGTCGGGCGGGGACGCCTGCGCGATCGTCGACCCGTCCGCGAACTCCACCATCGAGTGCACGACCGACTGCGGGTGCACGACCACCTGGATGTCGGCCACCGGCACGTCGAACAGCAGGTGCGCCTCGATGAGCTCGAGCCCCTTGTTGACCAGGGTCGCCGAGTTGATCGTGACGACCGGACCCATCGACCACGTCGGGTGCGCGAGCGCCTGCTCGGGGGTCACGTCGGCGAGCTCGGCCCGGGTGCGGCCGCGGAACGGGCCGCCGGACGCGGTGAGCACCAGCCGCCGGACCTCGGACCGCCGCCCGCCGCGCAGGCACTGCGCGATCGCGGAGTGCTCCGAGTCGACCGGGACCACCTGCCCGGGGCGCTGGACCGCTGCCCGCACGAGCGGCCCGCCGGCCACCAGCGACTCCTTGTTCGCCAGGGCCAGCACGCTGCCGGAGCCGAGCGCGGCCAGGGTGGGCCCGAGCCCGACGGACCCGGTGATTCCGTTGAGCACGACGTCGGCGCCGCGGGCGGCGAGCTGGGACGCCGCGTCCGGACCGGTCAGCACCTCGACGCCGACCTGGCGGAGCCCCGCCTCGGCGGAGGCGCGCACCACCTCCGCGAACACGGTCCCCGCGGCGTCCGGGTCGGCGACGGCGACCGTCTGCGCGCCGAGCGCCACCGCCTGCCGCGCCAGCGCGACGGGGTCCGAGCCCCCGGCGCTGATCCCGGTGACCCGGAACCGCTCCGGGTTCCGCGTGATGACGTCGGCGGCCTGGGTGCCGATCGATCCGGTGGAGCCGAGCAGGACGACGGTGCGCGCGTTCATCCGCCCCATCCTGCCCGAGCGGGACTCACTCCGCGGCGAGCAGCACGTCCACGGCGCGCTCCAGGAACGCGTCGACCGGTCCCTCGGCGTACGCGCGGGCGCCCTTGCGGCGGGTGAACACCGCGGAGCGCACCTCCTGCGCGGTCAGCGGCGCGTTGGTGTCGAAGTACGCGACGAGGCGGTCGCACAGCGCGTCGACCTCGGCCGCGTCGTACCCGGGCTGGCGGCCCTTCGGGTGCCCGAACCGCTCGCCCTCCGGGCGGGTCAGCCGGCCGTACAGCGAGCGCGCCTGCTCGGCGAGCGTCTCCATCCAGGCCTGGCGCCCGCGGTCGGCGATGAAGTCGGCGCGGGACCGCGCGACGAACGCGGCCTCGAGCCGGTCGAGCGCGGCGTCGACGGCGGTGGTGGAGTAGCCGTGCCGGACGAGGTCGAACGCGACGGTCCGCACGTCACGGCTGGACAGCGCGCCGGCGGGGCCCTGCTCGTAGACCGTCCGGGCGTGGGTGAAGAAGTCGTCGACCTCCTCGGGGTGGTACCCCGTCCGCATCCCGGTGACCCGCCGGAACATGGCGCCGCCGCTCATCAGTCCTCCTCAGCCGCCAGCTGGCCGCACGCACCGTCGATGTCGGACCCACGGGTGTCCCGGACGGTGGTCGGGATGCCGTGTGCGCGCAAGCGTGCCACGAACTCCTGCTCGACCGCGGGATCGCTCGCCGTCCACTTCGAACCGGGCGTCGGGTTCAGCGGGATGGGGTTGCAGTGCACCCAGCCGCGGCCCCGCCGGTTGAGCTCGGTGCCCAGCAGGTCGGCGCGCCACGCCTGGTCGTTGATGTCGCGCATCAGCGCGTACTCGATGGACACCCGCCGGCCGGTCGCCTGGAAGTACTCGTAGGCGGCGTCGATGGTCTCCGCGACGCTCCACCGGGTGTTGATCGGCACGAGCTCGTTGCGCAGCTCGTCGTCGGGGGCGTGCAGCGACAGCGCGAGCGTCACCGGGATGCCCTCCTTCGCGAGCTTGCGCATCGCGGGCACCAGGCCGACGGTCGAGACCGTGATGTTGCGGGCCGACATGCCCAGGCCGTCCGGGACCGGGGCGATCATGCGCCGCACCGTCTCCATGACGGTCTTGTAGTTCGCGAGCGGCTCGCCCATGCCCATGAACACGACGTTCGACAGCCGGGTGGGCCCGCCGGGGACCTCGCCCGCCTCGAGCGCGGCGGCCGCGGCGCGCACCTGCTCGACGACCTCGGCCGTCGACAGGTTGCGGGTCAGCCCGAGCTGGCCGGTGGCGCAGAACGGGCAGGCCATGCCGCAGCCCGCCTGGCTGGACACGCAGAGCGTGGACCGGTGCGCGTACCGCATGAGCACGGACTCGACCTTGGCGCCGTCGAACAGGTGCCACAGGGTCTTGACCGTGGTGCCGCCGTCGGCCTGCATGGTCCGCGCGGCGGTGAGCAGCTGCGGGAACAGGGCCTCCACCAGCTTGTCGCGGCTCGCGGCCGGCAGGTCGGTCATCGCGGCGGGGTCGACCGTCAGGTGGCTGAAGTAGTGCGTCGCGAGCTGCTTCGCGCGCAGCGGCTTCTCGCCGAGCGCGGTCACGGCCTCGACGCGCTCCTCGGGCGTCAGGTCGACGAAGTGCTTCGGCGGCTTGCCGCGGGCCCCGCGGGTCGGGGCCGACAGGTTGAGTGCGACGGGCGTGGCGCTCACGCGGTCCTCCTCGGGGGTGTCGTGGTCAGGGTGTCGGGTGGTGCTGGGTGCGGGCTGGGAGCCGGTCGGGCCCCGGCCGTGCGGCGTCAGGCGCCGGCGACGGGCTGGAGCGCCTCGAGCAGCAGGTAGACCACCGGGGCGGCCAGCAGCATCGAGTCGATCCGGTCCAGGATGCCGCCGTGGCCCGGCAGCAGGGTGCCCATGTCCTTGAGCTCGAGGTCGCGCTTGATGAGCGACTCCCCCAGGTCGCCCAGCGTCGCGACCGCGACGGTGGCCACGCCCAGCAGCGCGCCCACGGCGGGGTCCCCGTCGAACATGAGGTGCACGCCCAGGACGCCGACCACCGAGGCCAGCACGACCGAGCCGAGCAGGCCCTCCCAGGTCTTCTTGGGGCTGACCGACGGCGCCAGCGGGTGCCGGCCGATCAGCACGCCGACGACGTAGCCGCCGGTGTCGTTCGCGACGCAGAGCAGGATGAACAGCGCCACCCGCATCGCGCCGTCCTCGGCCGCCAGCATCAGCATGACGAAGCCGGCCATGAGCGGCAGGTACGCCGCCGCGAACACGCCCGACGTCGCGTCCCGCACCGCCCGCGGGCCGCTGCCGTCGAGCACCCGCCAGACGACGATGCCCCCGACGGTCAGCACGAACGCGACGAACAGGGCCTCCATCCCCGCGACGTACGCGGAGACGAGGATGCCGACGTCGCCGACGAGGAGCGGCAGCACGGGGATGTGCACGCCGCGCCGGGCGAACGCCTGCGCGAGCTCCCAGAGGCCGGCGCCCACCGCGGCGACCGCGATGAGCCCGAAGGCCTCGCGGCGGATGAACAGCGACGCCGCGACGAGGACCAGCAGCCCGAGGCCGACGGCGACGGCGACGGGCAGGTCACGCCCGGCACGCGAGGTGCCGGGCGCCGGGGCGACGGCGGGGTGGGACGACATCAGACCTCGAGCAGCTCGCTCTCCTTGGAGGAGAGGAGCTGGTCGACCAGGTCGACGTGCCGCTTCGTGACGGCCTCCAGCTCCTTCTCCGCGCGCACGACCTCGTCCTCGCCGG
The DNA here is from genome assembly GCF_019091725.1 of Cellulomonas sp. GbtcB1. Lineage (NCBI taxonomy): Bacteria > Bacillati > Actinomycetota > Actinomycetes > Micrococcales > Cellulomonadaceae > Cellulomonas > Cellulomonas sp. GbtcB1. The sequence goes on from NZ_JAGXJG010000034.1 coordinate 18,687, forward strand.
CCTCCCCGTCCTTGACCAGGCGGTCCAGCTCGTCCTTGGCGCGGCGGCGCACGTTGCGCACCGAGATGCGGGCGTCCTCGGCCTTGGTCTTGGCGAGCTTGACGAACTCCTTGCGACGCTCGGTGGTCAGCGCGGGCAGGGTCACGCGGATGACGTTGCCGTCGTTGGTCGGGTTCACGCCCAGGTCCGAGTCGCGCAGCGCCTTCTCGATCCCCTGCATCGACGACTTGTCGAACGGGGAGATGAGGATCGTGCGCGCCTCGGTGACGTTGAACGACGCCAGCTGCTGCAGCGGCGTCGGGCTGCCGTAGTAGTCGACCGTGATCTTGTTGAACATCGCCGCGTTGGCACGACCCGTGCGGATCGCGGCGAAGTCCTCCTTGGCGACCTCGACGGCCTTGTCCATCTTCTCCTCGGCCTCGAGGAGGATCTCGTCGATCACGGTTGCTCCTTCAGTCATGGTCGTGCTGGTGGCGTGCTGCCAGTCGGGGCGCCGGCGACGACGCGGTCAGTCCTCGGTGACCAGCGTCCCGATCTTCTCACCCCGGAGCACCCGGGTGACGTTGCCCGGCTCCTCCAGCCCGAACACCCGCATGCGCACGCCGTTGTCGCGGCACATCGACAGCGCGGTCGAGTCCATGACGCCGAGCTCCTGCACGATCGCCTCGGTGTACGTCAGGTGGTCGAGCTTCGTGGCCGTGGGGTCCGTGCGCGGGTCCGCGGTGTAGACCCCGTCGACGCCGTTCTTGCCCATGAGCACCTCGTCGCAGTGCGTCTCGAGGGCGCGCTGCACGCAGACGGTGTCGGTCGAGAAGTACGGCATGCCGGCGCCGGCGCCGAAGATCACGACGCGACCCTTCTCCATGTGCCGGATGGCGCGCAGCGGGATGTACGGCTCGGCGACCTGGCCCATCGTGATGGCGGTCTGCACGCGCGTGTCCACGCCGGCCTGCTCCAGGAAGTCCTGCAGCGCCAGGCAGTTCATGACCGTGCCCAGCATGCCCATGTAGTCCGCGCGGGCCCGGTCCAGGCCGTTCTGGGCCAGCTCGGCCCCGCGGAAGAAGTTGCCGCCGCCGCACACGATGGCGACCTGCACGCCGTCGGCGACCGCGGCCGCGATCTCGGCGGCCACGCGGCGCACCACGCCGGCGTCCAGGCCGATCGCCCCGCCCCCGAACGCCTCGCCCGACAGCTTCAGCAGCACCCGCCGCGGATCGGTCTCGGTCATGGGGTACCTCCAGGGTGTCGGCGGGGTGCTGCGGGGATCTCGCGCCGGTGGCCCCGGCCCATCAGGGCCGGGGCCACCGGGTGTGGCGTCGTCAGGCGCCGACGCGGAACCGCACGAAGCCGGTCACCGTGCCGCCGACCTCGGCGAGCACCTGGGCGATCGACTTCTTCGAGTCCTTCGCGAACGGCTGGTCCAGGAGGACGACGTCCTTGAAGTAGCCGGTCAGGCGGCCCTCGACGATCTTCGGCAGCGCGGCCTCGGGCTTGCCCTCGTTGCGGGCGGTCTCCTCGGCGATGCGGCGCTCGTTCTCGACCGTCTCGGCCGGGACCTCGTCGCGGGTCAGGTAGGCCGGCGAGAACGCGGCGATGTGCGTCGCGATGTCGCGGGCCACCTCGGCGCCCTTGGCGTCGGTCGCGATGAGCACGCCGACCTGCGGGGGGAGGTCCTTGTTCACCTTGTGCAGGTAGACCGAGACCTTCTCGCCGGCGACGCGGGCCACGCGGCGCACGACGACCTTCTCGCCGAGCACGGCGGCCGTCTCGTCGACGACCTCCTGCAGCGACTTGCCGTCGACGTCGGCCGAGAGCAGCGCGTCGGCGTCGCGGGCGCCGGAGGCGACCGCGGTGGCGAGCACCTTCTCCGACAGGGTGATGAACGTGGCGTTCTTGGCGACGAAGTCCGTCTCCGAGTTCACCTCGACGATCACGCCGACCTCGTCCTCGCCGTCGCCGGCGGTGACGACCTCGGCCGCGACCAGGCCGTCGGAGGCCGAGCGGCCCTCACGCTTGGAGACGCCCTTCAGGCCCTTGACGCGGATGATCTCGAGCGCCTTGTCGGCGTCGCCCTCCGCCTCCTCGAGCGCCTTCTTGACGTCCATCATGCCCGCGCCGGTCTTCTCGCGGAGCGCCTTGATGTCGGCCATGGAGTAGTTGGCCATCTGTTCCGTCCTTCTCGTCAGTACGTGCGATCGGCGGACCGGGTCACTTGGACTCGGCGTCGCCCTCGGACTCGGCGGCGGTCTCCGTGGCGGCGGCCTCGGCAGCGGCCTCGACGGCCGGAGCGGCGTCCTGACCCGGGGTGGCAGCACCCTCGGCGGCGCCGGCCTCGCCCGCGGCGGCCTCGTCGGCGGTCGCCTGCGTGGCGGCCAGCGACTCCTCGGCACCGGCCAGGAGCTCGCGCTCCCACTCGGCCAGCGGCTCGGACTCGGCCGACGCGGCCTCGGCGCCACCCTGGCGGCCCGAGTGGCGCTGCAGCGTGCCCTCGGCGGCCGCGTCCGCGATCACGCGGGTCAGCAGCTGCACGGCGCGGATCGCGTCGTCGTTGCCCGGGATCGGGTAGTCGACGACGTCCGGGTCGCAGTTGGTGTCGAGGATCGCGACGATCGGGATGCCCAGCTTGCGCGCCTCGTCGACGGCCAGGTGCTCCTTGTTGGTGTCGACGATCCACACCGCGGACGGGGTCCGGGTCATGTCGCGGATGCCGCCCAGCGTCTTCGCGAGCTTGTCCTTCTCGCGACGCATGATGAGGAGCTCCTTCTTCGTGTACGCGCTCCCCGCGACGTCGTCGAAGTCGATGAGCTCGAGCTCCTTGAGGCGCTGCAGGCGCTTGTTCACCGTCTGGAAGTTGGTGAGCATGCCGCCCAGCCAGCGCTGGTTGACGTAGGGCATCCCGACGCGGGCGGCCTGCTCGGCCACCGGCTCCTGGGCCTGCTTCTTCGTGCCGACGAACAGGATGGTGCCGCCGTGGGCGACCGTCTCCTTGACGAAGTCGTACGCGCGGTCGATGTAGGACAGCGACTGCTGCAGGTCGACGATGTAGATGCCGTTGCGCTCGGTGAAGATGAAGCGCTTCATCTTGGGGTTCCAGCGGCGGGTCTGGTGCCCGAAGTGGACACCGCTCTCGAGCAGCTGGCGCATGGTCACGACGGCCATGGTGGTCCTTCCGCGCGCCCGCGTCGGGGGCGCGCACAGTGATCGCGGGCCCGCCTCGGCTGGCCCGCTCGTCCGGTTGTCGGCGCCTCCCGGTCGGGATGCACCCCTGGCGCCACGCCCTTGCCGACACCGGGCCCCTGGGGGTCCCGGACCGCTGCCGGCGCCGGCCCTCCGCACGCACCTCTGCCGCCGGGGCGGTGGGGGTGTGTGCGTCGGTGATGACGCGCGATGTCGACCGGCACGTACCGGTCGCAGGAAGAAGTCTACCGGACGGGCACCAGGGCCCGGACCGGTGCGGGCACGCGACCGCGTGACGTGCGCGACGTCGCGCGACGGGGGCGTGGCGCGCAGGGGGCGGACGCCACCCGCGCCGGGCCTCGACCGGAGCGGTACCGCGCCCCGAGCGGGCACCGAACCCGCCACAGGGGCCACGACCGTGTCGCGTCCCCAAGCCGCCGGCGGGTGGCCCCGCGCGCGGGTCGCCGGTTCCCGGACGCTCGGGACGTGCCCGTCGCCCCTCTCCCCCGCCGCGTCCTCGCCGCCGTCGTGCTGCTTGCGCTCGTCGCCGCGCAGCTGCCGCTCGCCCGCGCCGTGCTCGGGCCGGGCCCGCCGCGAGGGGTCGGCGCGACCCACGCCGACGCGTGGCGGGCGCCGGTCGAGCCGGTCGCGGTCGTCGAGCCTTTCGACGGCCCGGCGGTGCCGTGGGCCGCGGGCCACCGCGGCGTCGACCTCGACGCGCCCGTCGGCACGCCCGTGCTGGCGCCGCGCGCCGGGGTGGTGGCGTTCGCCGGGGTCGTGGTCGACCGGCCCGTGCTGACGGTCAGGCACGACGACGGGCTGCGCAGCTCCGTCGAGCCGGTCACCGCGACCGTCGCGGTGGGCGACCGCGTGGCGGCGGGGTCGGTGGTCGGCACCGTCAGCTCCGACCGCAGCCACTGCGAGCCGGCCTGCCTGCACTGGGGCGTGCGCGACGGCGACGTCTACCTCGACCCGATGCTGCTGCTCCGGGGCGGGCCGGTCGTCCTGCTCGCCCGCGGCGGGTCAGCCGCGGTCGGCCTCCGTCAGCCGCGCGCGCAGGCGCAGCATCGCGGCGGTGTGCATCTGCGAGATGCGCGACTCCGTCACCCCGAGGACGCGACCGATCTCAGCCAGGGTCATGCCCTCGTAGTAGTAGAGGACCAGCACGAGCTTCTCCCGCTCGCCGAGCTGGTCGATCGCCCGGGCCAGCAGGAACTTCGTCTCCTGGGCCTCGAAGGAGTTCTCGGGGTCCGGCGTGCGGTCGTCGCCGAGGGTGTCGAGCAGCGACAGCCGGTCGCCGCGGTCCTCCCCCGCGCCGAGCAGCTCGTCCAGCGCCGCCACGTTCACCGTCGACAGCTGCGTGAACAGCGCCCGGAGCTCGCGGATGTCCATCTGCAGCCGCGCGGCCACCTCGGACTCGGTGGGGACCCGGTGCAGGCTGCTCTCGAGCTCGGAGTACGCGCGGTCCACCGCGCGGGCCTTGGTCCGCACCGAGCGCGGGATCCAGTCCATCGCGCGCAGCTCGTCGATGATCGCCCCGCGGATGCGGGCGCTCGCGTACGTCTCGAACTTGACCGACCGACCGGGCTCGTACTTCTCGATCGCGTCGATCAGGCCGAACATGCCGTAGGACACCAGGTCGGCCTGCTCGACCATCGCCGGCAGCCGCATGCCCACGCGACCGGCCACGGCGGTGACCAGCGGGGCGTAGTGCAGGATCAGCCGCTCGCGCACCAGGCGGTCGCCGCCCGCCTTGAACAGCTGCCAGTCCAGGGCGACCGGGTCCGCCCCCGCACCCGCGAGCGCCTCGAGGTCGTCCAGCTCCGGGTCGTCGACCGCGGTCAGCGTGACGACCGCCTCGAGGTCGACGTCCTCGAGCTCGGCCTCCGCGACCTCGGCGGCGACGGCGACCGCGCCGGCGGCGTCCAGCTCGAGCTCGTCGGTGCCCAGCGACTGCTGCCGCGGGATCACCCCGAGGGGCGCGGACGGCGCACCCGGCGCACGGCGCGACGAGGCAGCCAGCGGGACGGTGTCCTCAGCCGGAACTGACATGGGCCTCTCCATCTCGGACGTCATGCGCGGGGGTGAGCCTGCTCGAAGGACGCGCGGAGGCGGTCCGCGGTCACGTGGGTGTAGCGCTGGGTGGTGGCGAGGCTCGCGTGCCCCAGCACCTCTTGCACGCTGCGGAGGTCGGAGCCGCCCTCCAGCAGGTGCGTCGCGGCCGAGTGCCGGAGCGCGTGGGGGGCCACGTCGCTCACCCCGGCGGCGGCCGACACGTCGTGCACCGCCCGGCGCAGCTGGCGCTGGTCCGCACGGGCGCCGCGGCGGCCGAGCAGGAGCGCCGGGCCGGAGGTCTCCGTGGCGAGCGCCGGCCGGCCGCGGGCCAGCCAGGCCTCGACCGCCTCGACCGCCAGCTCCCCGACCGGGACGACGCGCTGCTTGTCGCCCTTGCCGGTGAGGCGCATCGTGCGCGTCGCCAGGTCCAGGTCGTCGACGTTCGCGCCGCACAGCTCGCCGACGCGCGCACCGGTCGCGTACAGCAGCTCGAGCGCCGCCCAGTCCCGCAGGTGCACCGGGTCGCCGTCGTCCGCCCGCACCCGGGCGGTGTCGAGCAGCGCGGCGGCCGCGCCCTGGTCGAGCACGGTCGGCAGGTGCGACGCCGGGCGGGCGCTCGCCAGACGCAGCGCCGGGTCCTGCGCGACGCGGCCGGTCCGCGCCGCCCAGGCGTAGAACGTGCGGGCGGCGGCGCCGCGCCGGGCCAGCGTGGCGCGGCTGCGCTCGGCGGTCGCCATCGAGGCGAGCCAGCCGCGCAGGACCGTGAGGTCGACGGCGAGCAGGTCGGCCACGCCCTGGCGCCGCGCGTACCCCGCGAGGTGCTCCAGGTCGCCGAGGTAGGCCCGCACGGTGTTGTCGGAGAGGCCGCGCTGGGTGCGCAGGTGGAGCGCGAACGCGTCGGTCACCGGGGATGTCCCCCGGCCCGGTCCCGCTGCAGCCCCCGTGTGCACGGCACTACGGTCACCTGTCACACCTCCGGGCGACAAGCGGTCTGTGGCGCGTTTCACCCACCCCTGTACGAATCACGGTCAAATGTCCGATTCCACGACGCAATTTCCTACCGTTCGGCAGCGGTTCCGGGGCGATCGCGTCCACCTGTCGGACACCGGGCGGCGGCCCGGGATGTGCGCCGGGTGGGTGAATGCGTTTTCCCACGCGCGAGATCGCCGGAGCGCAGCCGCGGCCTGCTGACGAGGGGCCGCACGGGTGAACCGCGGACGCCCCGAAGGCCGCGACCGCGAGAACGCACGCATCACCGACCGAATGTGTGGTTTTACTTCCCGGTCGCGCCCGCGCGGCTCGGCACGCCGGTGCGAGCACCACCGCTCCGTGCCGCGGCCGGACGGCGCACCGAGACGGCGCCACCCCACGGCGGGTCACCGCCCCGGCGCCAGCGCCCGGCCACCTCGCGGCCGCTCACCACCCCGGCGCCACCGCCCAGCCACCTCGATCGCGTCCCCCGCGAGCTCGAGCAGGCCGAGCGCCGCGATCGCCTCGCCCTCGCCGAGGCCGGCGCGCCGGGCGACCTCCGCCACGGTGCGGGCCCGCCGGCGGTCGAGCGCGTCCAGGGTGCGGGCTGCGGGGCTGTCCGACCGGTCGGCGGGACCCGGTGGCCGACCCGCGCCCGAGGGTTCCAACACCGACCCCGACCCCGACACCGACCCCGACCCCGACGCCACGCCGCCGTCCGCCTCGCCGCCCGGGTCGGGCGGGTCGATCAGCTCGACGACCTCCGCCGCGTCGGTCACGCACACGGCCGCCCCGTCCCGCAGCAGCCGGTGGCACCCGGCGGACGCGACGGACGTCACGGGGCCGGGCACGGCGCCGACGGGACGCAGCAGCTCGCCCGCGCGCGCGGCGGTGCTCAGCGCCCCGCTGCGCCACGCGGCCTCGACGACCACGGTCACCCTCGCGAGCGCCGCGATGACGCGGTTGCGCTGGAGGAACCGGGCGCGGCTCGGCGGCGTGCCGGGCGGGCTCTCGGCGACGAGGGCACCCCCGGCGTCGACGATCCGCTCCAGGACGGCGAGGTTGCCCGCCGGCGACGGGCGGTCGATGCCACCCGCGAGGAGGGCGACCGTCCGCCCACCCACCGCCAGGGCGCCGCGGTGGGCGGCGACGTCGACGCCGAACGCCCCGCCCGAGACCACGGTGACGCCGCGGTCGGCCAGCCCGGCGCCGAGGTCGCCCGCGACGCGCTCGCCGTAGGCCGTAGCCGCCCGGGCCCCGACGACGGCCGCCGACCGCGCCGCCGCGCCAGCGAGCTCGGGGTCGCCGCGGAGCCAGAGGCAGAGCGGCGCGGCGGGGCCGAGGTCGTCGAGCGCGCGCGGCCAGGCCGGGTCGCCCGGCACCAGGAGGGCACCGCCCCGCGCCGCGAGCTCGTCCAGCGCCGGTCGCGGGTCCAGGTCCGCCAGCCGCGGAGCCCACCGGGGAACCGCCCGTCCGAGCACGCGGTGGGTGCCCGCCGGCCAGGGGTCGGCGGCACCCGCACCGACCGGTCCGGGTCCCGCGCCGGTCTCGACCGAGGCGGGTGTCCCGGCGTCGGCGCGCGCCAGGTCGCGCAGCCGGCGCGCAGCCTCCGTCGGGGTCGCTGTCACCGCCCAGAGCGCCCAGGCGAGCGCCGCCGGGGCGCCCAGGGCCGCCACGACGGCACCCGCCGTGGTGTCGCCGGGCTCCGCGACGATGCTCCACGCGGCCCGTGCCCACGCCTCGCCGCCCCGCTCGGCGGCCGCACCCTCCCCCGCGCTCATGCCCCCTGCCCCCGGGTCCGCAGCGCGACGGCCCGTCCGACGTCGTCCGTCGAGGGGGCCGCGCGGCCCGCGAGGTCAGCGACGGTCCAGGCCAGGCGCAGCACCCGGTCGGCGCCGCGGAGCGTGAGCGTGCCCCGGTCGATCCCCCGGTCGACGAGACCGAGCAGCGCGCGGCCCGGTCCCAGCCGGTCACGAAGCACCCGCCCCGGCACGTCGCCGTTGAGCCGCCAGGGCGTCCCCGCCCACCGGCCGGCCTGGGCGGTCCGGGCGGCGGCCACGCGCGCGGCGACGGTGGCGGTGCTCTCCGCGGGTTCGCCGAGCTCGGCCCTCCGGACCGCGGGGACCTCGACCTGGACGTCGACGCGGTCGAGCAGCGGCCCGGAGATCTTGCCGAAGTACCGCCGCCGCTCGAGCGAGCGGCAGGTGCAGGCGATCCCGGTGCCGACGGCCCGCCCGCACGGGCAGGGGTTGGCCGCGAGGACGAGCTGGAACCGCGCCGGGTACCGGGCGGCGCCGGCCGCGCGGTGCACGACGACCTCGCCGTGCTCGAGCGGCTGCCGGAGCGTCTGCAGGACGGCCGTCGGGAACTCGGGGGCCTCGTCGAGGAACAGCACCCCGCGGTGCGCCCGGGATGCCGCGCCCGGCCGCGGCATCCCGGAGCCGCCGCCGACGATGCTGGCGGGCGTCGCGGTGTGGTGCGGGTCCTCGAAGGGCGGCCGGTGCAGCAGCCCGCCGTCGGGGTCGAACGTGCCGGCCACCGAGTGCACCGCGGTGACCTCGACGGCCTCGGCCTCGTCCAGGTCGGGCAGCAGCCCCGGCAGCCGGGAGGCCAGCATGGTCTTGCCCGCCCCGGGCGGCCCCACGAGCAGCAGGTGGTGCCCTCCGGCCGCGGCGATCTCGACGGCCGCACGGGCCTCGCCCTGCCCGAGCACGTCGGCGAGGTCCCCGGACGGCGTGCGGTGCGCCCCGCCGACCCGTGCGGGCGGGACGGCCGGCACGTCCGGGACGGCGACGGCCCCGCCGTACCGCCGGACGACCTCCGCGAGGCTGCGGCAGGCGACGACCCGCGCGCCCGGGACCAGGGCGGCCTCGGGCGCGTCGGCCTCCGGGACGACGACGTCGGGGTGCCCGGCGGCGACGGCGGCGGCGACGGCCGGCAGGACGCCCCGCACCGGGCGGAGGCGCCCGTCGAGGCCCAGCTCGCCGAGGTGCACGACGCCCGCGGCCCGCGGCGCCTCCAGGAGCTCGGCCGCGGCGAGCACGGCGACGGCGACCGCGAGGTCGAACCCCGGCCCCGACTTGGGCAGCGCGGCGGGCGACAGGTTGACCGTGATGCGGCGGTTCGGCCAGGTGAGGCCGGTCGACCCGACGGCCGCCCGCACGCGGTCCCGCGCCTCGGCGAGCGAGGCGTCCGGCAGCCCGACCAGCGCGAAGGCGGGCAGCGACGACGCGAGGTGCGCCTCGACCTCGACGAGGTGCCCGGTGAGCCCGACGAGCCCGACGGCCCGGGTGCGCCCGAGCGCCATCAGCCGATGCCCGTGAGGTGCTCGGCGCGGGGCGGGCGCCCGTCGCGCAGCTCGACGGCCACGAGGTCGAGCCGGATCGAGCCGGCATGCACGTCGTGCTCTGCGAGCCAGGCGCCGAGCAGCACGCGCAGCCGCTGCACCTTCCGCGGTGTCACGGCCTCGTGCGGCGTCCCGTAGGTCGCCGTCCGGCGCGTCTTCACCTCGACGCCGACGACGGCGTCCTCGTCGGGGTCGAGGGCCACCAGGTCGAGCTCGCCGCCCGGCCCGAACCAGTTCCGGTCGAGGACCGTCCAGCCCTCGTTCTCCAGCAGCCGCGCCGCCAGGTCCTCACCCAGCCGGCCCGTCTCGTTCCGCGTGCGCATCGGCACCACCTCCGGCACCGAGGCTGCCGGGGCCGGGAGGCGACCCGCCGCCCCGCCCCGGCGGTGCTGGGGACGACGCGCGCAGCCGCGCCTGTGGAGGACTCGGTGCCCGCCCCACGAGCGGGAGGGCTACCGCCCGAAGCCACCACCCGAGCCGAGATCCAGGTCGGCCTTGACCAGCTCCTCGACGTTGACGTCCTTGAACGTCACCACGCGCACCGACTTCACGAACCGCGCGGAGCGGTAGACGTCCCACACCCACGCGTCGGCGAGCGTCAGCTCGAAGTACACCTCGCCCGCGGCGGAGCGGACCTGCAGGTCCACGTGGTTCGCCAGGTAGAACCGACGCTCGGTCTCGACGACGTACGAGAAGAGGCCGACGGCATCGCGGTACTCGCGGTACAGCGCGAGCTCCATCTCGGTCTCGTAGTTCTCCAGGTCCTCGGCGCTCACCGACCCATCATCCCCCATCCGGGCACATCGGCCCGCAACCGGCGCACGCGCCGGGCCGCGACGTCAGCCCGCGACGTCGAGCGTCAGCGGCTCGCCGGCGAGCAGCGCGTCGTCGAGCGCGGCGGCGCCCGGCACGCCCGCGACGGCGTCCGCGCGCACCCCCGCGCCCGCCTCGACGCCCGGCAGCCGCCAGGACGTCCGGTGGTGCGGCGTGGGCCCGAGCCGGCGCAGGGCCGCCAGGTGCTCGGGCGCGGAGTAGCCCTTGTTCTCGGCCCACCCGTACTCGGGGTGGTCGTCGTGCAGCCGGGTCATGATCGCGTCGCGCTCGGTCTTCGCGAGGATGCTCGCGGCGGCGACGGCGGCGCACCGGAGGTCCGCCTTGACGATGGTCCGCACGGGCGGCACGACGTCGAGCACGGCCGGCGGCCCGATCAGCGCGTCCTGCGCCGGGGTCGTCACGTAGTCGTGGTTGCCGTCGAGCAGCAGGGCGCCCGGTGCGGTCTCGAGCCCCGCGAGGGCGCGGTGCGCGGCGAGGCGCAGGGCCGCGATGATGCCGTACGCGTCGATCTCGGCGGGCTCGGCGTGCCCGACCGACCAGCAGGCTGCCCAGCGGCGGATGAGCGGGGCGAGCCGCTCGCGCTCGGCGGAGCTCAGCAGCTTGGAGTCCCGAACGCCCTGCGGCACGGCGCGGCTCTCCGCGGTCACCACGACGACGCCGACGGTCACGGGGCCGCTGAGGCTGCCGCGCCCGACCTCGTCGGCGCACGCGAGGGCCGGGACGCCGTCCCGGATGATCTGGCGCTCCACCCGGAGCGTCGGCGCGGCCCGGTTCCAGGCGGTGCGCGCCCGTCCGGCGGCGGTCACGACGGGTCCGGGACGTCGGCGAACACGTCGCCCGGGTTGCGCAGCAGCCCGATCCGGTCGAGGGGCCACAGCTTGACGAACGCGGTGCCGACGACGTCGTCGATCGGCACGGAGCCGCCGCCGGGGTCGCCGAGGTGGAACCGCGAGTCCGCGGACTGCTGCCGGTTGTCGCCCATGACCCAGACGGACCCGGAGGGCACCACGACGTCGAACGCGATGTGGCTCGGGCTGGCGCCGGGCGCGAGGTACTCGGACTCGTCGACCGGCTCGCCGTTGACGGTGAGCGGCGAGCCGTCGCCCGTCGAGGCGACCCGGTCCCCGGGCAGGCCGATGACGCGCTTGATGAGGTGGTCCTCGGACTGCTGCGGCATGAGGCCGATCGCGATGAGGGCGTCCTGGACGACGTTCGTCTCCGGGACGGTCTGCTGGTCCAGCCAGCCGCCGGGGTCCGAGAACACGACGATGTCGCCCCGGTGGATGTCGAGCGGCCCGGGCGCGAGCTTGCTCACGAGCACGCGGTCGCCCTCGAGCAGCGTGTCGTGCATCGACGCGCTCGGGATGAAGAAGGCCTGCGCGAGGAACGTCTTGACCAGCCACGACAGCACGATCGCGCTGACGAGGATGATCGCGGTCTCCCGCAGGAAGGAGGTGACGGGTCCGCGCCGTCGCTCCTCGGACCTGCCGCCCGCCTCGTGGCCGGCAGGTGCTGCGTGCTGGTCCGTCACCGGATCACTCTCCCACGTCGTCGGACCCGCGCCCACACCCACGCGCCGGTGCGCACCGAACCTCCCCGGCACGACCGACGGGCGGCCACCCCCGTGAGGGGTGACCGCCCGTCGGCGTGCTGCGGAGGTCTCAGGCCTGCTTGGCCGGGACCGCGTCGCGCTTCTCCTTGATCTTGGCCTTCTTGCCGCGGAGGTTGCGCAGGTAGTACAGCTTCGCGCGACGGACGTCACCGCGGGTGAAGACCTCGATGGACTCCAGGGTCGGGGAGTGCACCGGGAAGGTGCGCTCGACGCCGACGCCGAACGAGACCTTGCGGACCGTGAAGGTCTCGCGGATGCCGTCGCCCTGGCGGGCGATCACGACGCCCTGGAAGACCTGGACGCGGGAGCGGTTGCCCTCGACGACCTTGACGTTCACCTTCAGCGTGTCGCCGGGGCGGAAGTCGGGGACGTCGGTGCGCAGCGAAGCCGCGTCGATCGAGTCGAGGATGTGGGACATCGTGTGTCGCTTTCCCGCCGTGCCACAGGTCACGCGCGTCATCGTCGGCGCCTGGGGCGCCGGGTGGCATGAGGTGCGGTGCGCGGCCGATCGCTCGGCGGGCCGTGGTCGCCTCCCCTGTGGCAGAGGCGGGGCCGTCGGGCACCGACCGTCAAGTGTGCCACAGGCGAGGCCCCGCGGTCGAAACCGGGCCGCTACTCCCCCGCCGGCACCGGCCCGTCGTCGCCCACGGCCCACCCGAGGTCGGTCAGCACCGCCCGGTCGGCCTTGTCGAGGTCGCCCGGCGCGAGCCGCGCGAGCAGGTCCGGCCGGCGCGCGGCGGTGCGGGTGAGCGCCTGGTCGCGGCGCCAGCGCTCGACGCGGCCGTGGTGCCCGGACAGCAGCACCTCGGGGACCTCGAGGTCCCGCCAGGCTGGCGGCTTCGTGTACACGGGGTACTCGAGCAGCCCCGCGGCGCCGTGCGACTCCTCGACGAGCGAGTGCGGGTTGCCGACGACGCCGGGCAGCAGCCGGACGACGGCCTCGACGAGCACCATCGCCGCGACCTCGCCGCCGTTGAGCACGTAGTCCCCGATGGAGTACTCGCTGACCCGCACGCCCGGCCTGGACGTGTAGTGCGCCGCGACCCGGGCGTCGATGCCCTCGTACCGCCCGCAGGCGATCACGAGGTGGGCGTCGGCGGCCCACGCCTCCGCGTGCCGCTGGGTGAGCGGGGCACCGGACGGGGTCGGCAGCAGCAGGTGGCTGCCCTCGGTCACCAGGTCGTCGAGGGCCGCGCCCCAGACGTCGGGCTTCATCACCATGCCGGCACCGCCGCCGAACGGGGTGTCGTCGACGGTGCGGTGCCGGTCGGTGGTCCAGTCGCGCAGGTCGTGCACGCGCAGGTCGACCAGGCCGCTCGTGCGGGCCTTGCCCACCAGGGACAGGCCGAGCGGGCTCAGGTAGTCCGGGAAGATCGAGACGATGTCGATGCGCACGTCAGTCGTCGTCCCCCGTCGCGTCGCCGCGCGTCTCGTCGCTGACCACGAGGTTCGCCGCGTCCGACGCCAGCAGCCCGCCGGGCGGGTCCAGCACGACCCGGCCTCCGGGGACGTCCACGACCGGCACGATCGCGCGCACGAACGGCACCAGCGTCCGCGCGCCGTCGGGCTCCCGCAGCACCAGGGCGTCCTGCGCCGGCAGGTGCTCCAGACCGACGACCTCGCCGAGCAGCCGGCCGTCGACGTGCTCGGCGCGCAGCCCGGCGAGCTCGTGCGGGTACCAGGCGTCCTCGTCGTCGTCGGCGGTGCTCGCGTCGTCCGCGACCTCCACGACCAGGTCGACGCCCCGCAGCGCCTCGGCCGCGGTGCGGTCGGGCGCCTCCGCGAACGTGACGTACCAGCGCCCCTGCTGCTCGCGGGTGCGCGCGACCGTCAGGGGGCCGCGGTCGGCGGGCTCCGTCGCGAGCACCGCACCGGCCGCGAGGCGCGCCGCGGGGTCGTCGGTGCGCACGTCGAGGGCGACCTCGCCGCGCAGGCCGTGCGCGCGGCCGATCCGGGCGACCGTCAGCAGCATGGGGTTCCTCTCGGGGGGTCCGGCTCCGGGCCGGACCAGCGTACGGGTGCGGGCACGACGCAGGCCCGGCCCCTGCTCGGGACCGGGCCTGTGCCGGTGTCTCACCGGCCGGCGCGAGGCCGACCGGGTGCGCGGCTCACCGCCGGGCGACGTCCACGACGTCCACGCGGACCGGACCCTCGGACGACAGCGCGCCGACGACGGTGCGCAGCGCGCGGGCGGTCCGGCCGCCGCGGCCGATGACCCGCCCGAGGTCGTCCGGGTGCACCCGGACCTCGAGCAGGTCGCCGCGGCGGAGCGTCCGGGCGTCGACCCGCACGTCGTCCGGGTGGTCGACGATGCCCCGGACCAGGTGCTCCAGCGCGTCGGCGAGCATCAGGCCTGCTCGTCCTCGGCCGGCGCCTCGTCGGCGGCCGGGGCCTCGGCGGCGGCGGCCTTCTTCTCGGACGCCTTGGCCTTGGCCTTCTCGGCGTCCGCGGCGACGGCGTCGACAGCGGCCTTCACGTCGGCCGGGGCGGCCTTGGTGCGCAGGGTGCCCTCGGCGCCCGGGAGGCCCTTGAACTTCTGCCAGTCGCCGGTGACCTTGAGGAGCGCCAGGACCTGCTCGGTCGGCTGGGCGCCGACGGACAGCCAGTACTGCGCGCGCTCCGAGGAGATGTCGATGAGCGACGGCTCCTCGGTCGGGTGGTACTTGCCGATCTCCTCGATGACGCGACCGTCACGCTTGGTGCGGGAGTCCGCGACGACGACGCGGTAGTACGGCGCCCGGATCTTGCCGAGACGCTTGAGGCGGATCTTGGTGGCCACGGTGTGGTCTTCTCCTGGATGTCTGCGAGGCGGCCGTCGCGGTTCGCACGTGGGGCATGCGGTCCGGTCCGGCCTGGAGGACACGGCATCGAGCGGGTAGAGGGGCCGCGCGCGCCGAGTACAGCAGGCCATTGTGCCAGACCGGCGCCGGTGCGGGCGACCCTGCGCGCGCGTGCCGCGGGTCACGCGGCTTCCCGCCCCGCGACCCCCACCGATTCTCGCGGAACCACTCGCCGAATCGGGCGGGCTGGCGAGAATCGGGAGGGACCCGGTCGCCCGAGCCCCGCCCGCCCGCGGGTCACCCGCGCCGGGTGCGTCGCCGCCGCCCGCGCGCTGCCACGATCGCGGCATGACCGCCGTGGACTGGGAGACGCGCGAGGTGGAGGTCGCCGGGCGCCCCGTCACGGTGCGGGTCGGCCCCGAGGTCCCGGCGTCCACGCCCCTGGTGCACGTGCACGGGTTCGCGGTGTCGGGCCGGTACCTGCTGCCGACGGCCGCCGCGCTGGCCGACCGCGGCACGACGTACGTCCCCGACCTGCCCGGCCACGGCGCGAGCCCCGGGCCGAGGCCGCCGCTGTCGATCCCGCACCTCGCGGACGCCCTGCTCGGCACCCTCGACGCGCTGGACCTGGACCGGGTGGTGCTGGTGGGCAACTCGATGGGCGGGCCGGTGAGCCTGGAGGCCGCGCACCGCGCGCCGGACCGGGTCGCGGGGATCGTGCTCGCCTCCCCCGCCGGCGGCGCGCACAACCAGCCGCTGGCGCGCGCCGTGGTCCAGCTGCTCCGCGACTCGGTCCGCGAGGACGTCCGGATGGGCCGGTACTCGCTGCCGGACTACGCGCACTACGGCGCGGTGCCGGCGCTGGCCGCGTTCCGGGAGATGGTGCAGTTCCCGTCGCTGGAGCGGCTGCTGCGCACCCCGGTGCCGACCCTCGCGGTGGTCGGGTCGCGCGACCCGCTGATGCCGCCGCCGCACCGGGTGCGGGAGCTCGCGCACCTCGGGCCGGGGCACCTCACCGTCGTGGTGATCCTGGGCGCCGCGCACGCGATGAACTACAGCCACCCCGAGGAGCTGGCGCACGCCGTGCGGTGCTGGCTCGACGGGCGGCCGATCACGGACGACCCCGCGGCGCACGCCCGGACCCGGGTGCTGCAGGTGGCCCAGGGCGACGCGCCCGCCTGAGCCGCGACCGGTGCGGCCCGCAGGCCCCACCGGGTCCCCGCGCCGCCCCGCTACGCCACCCGCGCCCCGCGCAGCACCACGGCCCGCGGCGCCGCGAGCACCTCGATGTCCTCCCGCGGGTCCGCGTCGTACACCACGAGGTCCGCGCTCTCCCCCTCGGCGAGCCCCGGCACCCCGAGCCACGCCCGGGTCCGCCACGACGCCGCCGCGACCACCTCGCGCGCCGGGAGCCCCGCCGCGACCAGCTCGGCCGCCTCGTCCGCGATCCGCCCGTGCCCGATCGTGCCGCCCGCGTCGGTGCCGACCAGGATCGGCACCCCGGCGTCGTGCAGGTCGCGGACGTGCGCGTACCGGCGCCCGTGCATCCGCCGCATCCGGGCCGCGTACACCGGGTACCTGTCGGCCCGCCCGGCGATCTCCCCGAACTGGGCCACCTGCAGCAGCGTCGCCGTCACCGGGATGCCGGCCGCCGCGATGCGGGCGATGTGCCGGTCCTCCGCGCCGGTCGCGTGCTCCAGGCAGTCGACGCCCGCGTCCAGCAGCCCGTCGAGCGCCTCGGCGGAGAAGGTGTGGGCCGTGACCCGGGCTCCCGCCTCGTGCGCGACCCGCACCGCGGACGCCAGCACGTCGTCCGGCCACAGCGGCCGCAGGTCGCCGTCGGCGCCGAGGCCCCGGTCGATCCAGTCGGCGACGAGCTTGACCCAGCCGTCGCCCCGCGCCGCCTCCTCGGCGACGGCGCCCGGCAGCGCGTCGGCGGACGCGAGCTCCCGCCCGTAGTGCCGCAGGTACCGCTTGGGCAGCGCGAGGTGCCGACCCGCGCGGATGAGCCGGGGCAGGTCCTCGCGGGCGTGCACCCACCCGGTGTCGGCGGGCGAGCCCGCGTCGCGGACCACCAGCACCCCGGCGTCCCGGTCGGCCACGGCTTGCGCCTCGGCGGTGGCCCGGTCGACGGCCCCCTCTCCGGCGAGCCCGATGTGGCAGTGCACGTCCACCAGGCCCGGGACCACCCACCCGTCGACCGACGTCCAGTCCCCGCCCGGCCGGTCGAACGTCAGCCGCCCGCCGATGACCCACGCCTCGCCGACGACCCGGTCGTCGTCCAGGACGACCGGGCCGGTCAGGTGCAGCACGTCCCCCATTCACGCCCCCTCGCGCGATCCGGGTCCGCGGCCGTCAGCGGCCGAGGAACTTCTGCAGGTCCTCGATGCTCGACGGGTCGAACGCGTCCTGCTGCTGCGGCGCGCCGCCGCCGATGCCGAACGCCGAGCCCTTCGCGGCGGGCGCGGCGGCCGGCGCGATGCCCGCGGCGCGGTCGGCGGCGGCCTTCTCCTGCTGCGCGCGCTTGGCCGGGTTGCCCGACTTGCCCTTCGCCTTCTTGGACGGGGCGACGCGGCCGCGGCCCTTCTTGCCGGTGCCCGGGAGGTTGCCCATCCCGGGGATCGGCATGCCGCCGCCCTTGGCCATCTGCTGCATCATCTTCTGCGCCCCGGCGAACCGCTCCAGCAGGCCGTTGACGTCGGACACCTCGACGCCGGAGCCGCGCGCGATGCGGGCGCGGCGGGACCCGTTGATGATCTTCGGGTTGTCGCGCTCGGCCGGGGTCATCGAGCGGATGATCGCCTCGACCCGGTCGACCTCGCGCTCGTCGAAGTTCTCGATGGCCTCGCGCATCTGCCCCATGCCGGGGAGCATGCCGAGCATCTTCTTCATCGAGCCCATGTTCTTCAGCTGCTGCATCTGCTGCAGGAAGTCCGCGAGCGTGAAGCCCTGGCCGGAGGCGAGCTTGCCCGCCATCTCCTCGGCCTGCTCGGCGTCGAACGCCCGCTCCGCCTGCTCGATGAGGGTGAGCACGTCACCCATGTCGAGGATGCGGGAGGCCATCCGGTCGGGGTGGAACACCTCGAAGTCGGTGAGCTTCTCACCGGTCGACGCGAACAGGATCGGCCGGCCGGTGACCGACGCGACCGACAGCGCGGCGCCGCCGCGGGCGTCGCCGTCGAGCTTGGACAGCACGACGCCGGTGAACCCGACGCCCTCCTGGAAGGCCGTGGCGGTGGCGACGGCGTCCTGGCCGATCATCGCGTCGATGACGAACAGGATCTCGTCCGGGCTCACGGCGTCGCGGATGTCCGCGGCCTGTCGCATGAGCTCGGCGTCCACGCCGAGGCGGCCGGCGGTGTCGACGATGAGCACGTCGTGCTGGCGCGCCCGCGCGGTCGCCAGGCCCTCGCGGGCGACGGCGACCGGGTCGGCGCCGGCGACGACGTCGAGCTCGCTGCCCTGGTTGCCCGGGTGCGGCGCGAACACCGGCACGCCGGCCCGCTCGCCGACGACCTGGAGCTGGGTGACTGCGTTGGGGCGCTGCAGGTCGGCCGCGACCAGCAGCGGCGTGTGGCCCTGCGACTTCAGGTGCAGCGCGAGCTTGCCGGCGAGCGTGGTCTTGCCCGCGCCCTGGAGGCCCGCGAGCAGGATGACGCTCGGCGGGTTCTTCGCGAGGTGCAGCGGCCGGTTCTGGCCGCCGAGGATCGACACCAGCTCGTCGTTGACGATCTTGACGACCTGCTGCGCCGGGTTGAGCGCGCCCGAGACCTCGGCGGAGAGCGCGCGCTCCCGCACGGCGCCGGTGAACTGCCGCACCACCGGGACGGCGACGTCGGCGTCCAGCAGGGCGCGGCGGATCTCGCGCACGGTGGCGTCGATGTCCGCCTCGGACAGCCGCCCCTTGGAGCGCAGGTTCTTGAAGGTCGACGTCAGTCGGTCGGACAGGGTGGCGAACACCGCGCGATCCTCACGCTCTCTCGGCGGTCAGGGACGTCCCAGGGTACCCGCCAGCCGGGCCGACGCCCGCGCCACGAGGTCGTCGACGAGCTGCGCGCGCCACGCCGTCCACGCGGTGGGTCCGGCGGACGACGCGTCGGCCTCGGTGAGGGCCCGGAGCAGGGCGAGCAGGTCGGGCCGGTGGTCGACCGCCGCGAGCAGCGCGTCGACCGTCGCCGGGTCGTCCGGGTCCGACCCGGTGGCGAGCTCGGACAGCGTCAGGTGCTGCCGCACCAGGCGCGCGACGTCGGCGGCGTCGTCCGGGCCGAACCCCATGCGGGCCACGACCGGACCCGCCAGCCGCGCGCCCTCGACGGAGTGGTCGCCCGCCCCCGCGCGCTTGCCGATGTCGTGCAGCAGCGCGGCGACCAGCAGCACCTCCGGCCGGTCGACGGTCCGGCGCAGCCCGGCGGCGCGCGCGGCGGCCTCGACGAGGTGCCGGTCGACGGTGTGCCGGTGGATGGGCGAGCGCTGGGGGCGGTTCCGCACGCCGGCCCACTCGGGGATCCAGGTGGTGACCACACCCGCGAGGTCGAGCGCCTCCCACACCGGCACCTGCGCCGGGCCGGTGGCGAGCAGCTGCACCAGGAGCGTCCGCGCGGCCTTCGGCCAGGGCTCGGGCAGCGGCGGCGTGCGCTCCAGGCTCGTGACGGTGATGGGCGACAGCGTGAGCCCGGTGCGGGCGGCGGTCGCGGCGGCGCGCAGCGACAGCAGCGGGTCGGCGGCGGGCTGGGCGTCGGCCGCGAGCACCAGCTCGCCGTCGTGCTCGACGAGGCCCTCGCCGACGGTCCGCAGCCGCGGGGCGGTGCGCCGGCCGCGGACCAGCACGGGGCGCCGCGCCGGGCGGGCCAGGGCCTGGCGCGCGTTCCGGGCGGTGCTGTCCAGCGCGTAGGACACGACGCGGCCGGCCTCGGCCAGGCCGGCCAGCAGGTCGTCGCGGTCCCCCACGCCCAGCAGCTCGGCGACCTCGTCCTGGTCGGCGAGCAGCAGCCGGTTCGTGTGCCGCCGGCTGACGGTCTGCACGGCGTCGCGCACGTCGAGCAGGTGCGCGTGCGCGCGGTCGACGGCGCCGTGCGGGCGGTCGGTGAGCCAGGTGGCGGCGAGCGCGGACAGCACGACCGCGTCCCGGATGCCGCCGCGGGCCTCCTTGAGGTCCGGCTCGATCAGGTACGCGAGCTCGCCGTGCCGCTCCGCGCGCTGCCGGGTGGACGCCAGCAGCTCGGGCAGCCGGCGCCGGGCGGCGGACCGCCAGTCCGCCAGCAGGGCGGACCGGGCCCGGTGGATGATGCCGGGGTCGCCCGCGACGGGGCGCAGGTCGAGCAGGCCCACCGCGGCGGGCAGGTCCTTCGACGCGACCTGCCGGCACTGGGCCAGCGACCGCACCGAGTGGTCGAGGTCCAGCCCGGCGTCCCAGATCGGGTACCAGAGCCGGTCCGCGAGCCCCGCGAGCTCCTCGGCCGAGTGACCCCGGCCGTCGTGCACTAGCAGCAGGTCGAGGTCGCTGGCCGGGCTCGCGTCGCCGCGGCCCACGCTGCCGACCGCACCGAGCCCGATGCCCGGCGTCTCGCGCCCCTCGGTGGCGTCCTCCCACAGCTCGGCCAGGCGCCGGAGCACCAGGTCCGAGACCGCCTGCCGGCGCGCGGCGCCGTCGCCGTCCGGGCCGGACAGCCGCGCCGCGAGGTCGAGCCGCTCGACCCGGAGGTCCCGCACCCCCACGTGCTGGGGGTGCGGGACCTCCGGGGTCTCGCCGCCGGCCGTGCCCCCTGACGACCGTTCGTCGATCATGCTCGGGCGGACCGCCCGGTCACAGGGCCTCGGGCCCGTGCTCGCCGGTGCGGACCCGGGCGACGTCCTCGACCGGGACGACCCAGACCTTGCCGTCGCCGATCTTGCCGGTCTGCGCTGCCTTCACGATGACCTCGACGACACCGGGGGTGTCCTCGTCCGTGACCAGCACGTCGATCTTGACCTTCGGGACCAGGTCGACCGTGTACTCGGCCCCCCGGTAGACCTCGGTGTGACCGCGCTGGCGGCCGTAGCCGCTGGCCTCGCTCACCGTCAGGCCGCGGATCCCCGCCGCCTCGAGGGCGGACTTCACGTCGTCGAGCCGATGCGGCTGGATGACCGCCGTCACGAGCTTCGTCATGCCTTCACCTCCGTCACCACGCGGGCGCCGCCCAGCGTCTCGTACCCCGTCTCACCGTGCACGGCCAGGTCGATCCCGCCGACCTCGGCCTCCTCGCTGACCCGCCAGCCCATCGTGGCCTTCAGGATGAACCCGATGACCGCGGTCACCGAGCCGGAGAAGATCAGCGCCAGCAGGGCGATGACCACCTGGACCACGAGCAGCTTGACGCCGTCGCCGAAGAACAGGCCACCCTCGGCGGCCAGGAAGCCGATGCCGATGGTGCCGACGAGGCCACCCACGAGGTGGACGCCGACCACGTCGAGCGAGTCGTCGAAGCCGAACCGGTACTTCAGGCCGACCGCGAGGGCGCACAGCGCACCGGCGACCACACCCAGGATGATGGCGGTGACCGGACGCAGGGCACCCGCGGCCGGGGTGATGGCGACCAGACCCGCGACGACGCCGGACGCGGCACCGAGCGAGGTGGCGTGGCCGTCGCGGATCTTCTCCGTGATGAGCCAGCCGATCATCGCGGCGGCGGTGGCGGCGGTGGTGTTCACCCAGGCGAGGCCCGCGGTGCCGTCGGCGGTGAACGCCGAGCCCGCGTTGAAGCCGAACCAGCCGAACCACAGCAGCGCGGCGCCGAGCATCACGAACGGCAGGTTGTGCGGCCGCATCGGCTCCTTGCCGAAGCCCTTGCGCCGGCCGACGATCAGCGCGAGCACCAGGCCCGCGATACCGGCGTTGATGTGCACGACGGTGCCGCCGGCGAAGTCGATCGGGGCGACCGTGGCCGCGCCGTCGGTGGTGCCGAAGAGCATCGCGGCGATGCCGTTCTCCGAGCCGGAGAGCGCGCCGCCGCCCCAGACCATGTGCGCCAGCGGGAAGTAGCTCAGCGTCGCGAACAGCGCGGTGAACGCGACCCAGGTGCCGAACTTCACGCGGTCGGCGATCGCGCCGGAGACCAGCGCGACGGTGATGATCGCGAACGTCACCTGGAAGGCGACGCCGACGATGACCGGCACGCCGTACCCGTCGATCAGGTACTCGCCGTTCTCGTCCCAGATCGCGCCCGACAGCCCGAACTGGTCGAACGGGTTGCCGAAGATCCCCGCGACGTCCGAGCCGTAGGACATCGACCAGCCCCAGAACACGTACACGACGGCGACGACCGCGATGCTGATGAACGACATCATCATCATGTTGAGCACGGACTTGCCGCGCACCATGCCGCCGTAGAAGAACGCCAGTCCCGGCGTCATGAGCAGCACCAGGGACGCTGACGTCAGCATCCAGGCTGTCGCTCCGGTGTCCAGATCCATGTGGAACGCCTCTCCCCTCGCCGGCCGGTCTGCCGGATCGGGGACCAGAGTCGTGCGCGGCCGTTTCGCGACGGCGCCACCGGTGTTACACCGGTGTGACGAGCGGTCCGCGCGCGTCAACATCGTGTTACGGGACGGCCCGCGTCTCAGGGGGCGGGACGCGGGCCGGTCGGCGGGGACGGGGCGCGGGCGCCCCGGGCGTCACCCCAGGATGCCGTCCACGAACTCCTCCGGGTCGAACGGCGCCAGGTCGTCCGGCCCCTCGCCGAGCCCGACGAGCTTCACCGGCACGCCCAGCTCGCGCTGCACGGCGACGACGATGCCGCCCTTGGCCGTGCCGTCGAGCTTGGTCAGCACGATGCCGGTCACGCCCGCGACCTCCGCAAACACGCGGGCCTGGTTCATGCCGTTCTGGCCGGTGGTGGCGTCGAGCACCAGCAGCACCTCGGACAGCGGCGCGGTGCGGGTGATGACCCGGGTGATCTTGCCGAGCTCGTCCATGAGGCCGGCCTTGTTCTGCAGGCGGCCGGCGGTGTCGACCAGGACCACGTCGACGCCCTCGGCCGCGCCCTCCCGGACCGCCGCGAACGCGACCGACGCCGGGTCGGCGCCGTCGCGGTCGGAGCGGACGGTGCGCACGCCGACGCGCGAGCCCCAGGTCTCGAGCTGGTCGGCGGCCGCGGCGCGGAACGTGTCGGCCGCGCCGAGCAGCACGGTGCGGCCGTCGGCGACGAGCACGCGGGAGAGCTTGCCCACGGTCGTGGTCTTGCCGGTGCCGTTGACGCCGACGACCAGGACGACCGCCGGGACGGTCACGCCGTCCTCCCCGGTCTGCGGGGCGGTCGACAGGGTCCGGTCGAGCGACGGGTCGACCAGCGCCAGCAGCTGCTCGCGGAGCAGGGCACGGACCTGGGCCGGGTCCTTCAGGCCCTGGACGCGGGCCCGGGTGCGGATCGACTCGACCAGGTCGGCGGACGGGCCGGCGCCGACGTCGGCGAGCAGGAGCGTCTCCTCGAGCTCGTCCCAGTCGTCCTCGGTCAGGTGGTCGCGGGACAGCACCTGGAGCATGCGGGCGCCGAGCGGCGAGCCGGAGCGGGCCAGGCGGTCCCGGAGCCGGGTGAGCCGGCCGGCCGTCGGGGCGGGGACCTCGAGCGCGGGGGCGGTCGCGGCGTCCTCGGGCGCCGGGGCGCCGGGCGCGGTCGGGGCCTCGGGGGCCGCGGCCTCCAGGGCCGGCCGCTCGAGCGTCGAGGTGCCCGTGCCGGAGCCCCCCGCGGGGCGCTCGTCGGTCCGGTCGCGGTCGCCCGCGTTCCGGCGCCGCTGGAGGACGGCCGCGCCGCCGCCGAGGATCGCCAGGGCCGGCACGCCGACGAGGAGCAGGTTCAGGAGGTCGTTCGAGTCCACCGGGACAGTCTGTCAGGCGGGCGGGCCGGGCGCGGCGCGGGTGCGGCGCCGGTCAGGCGTCGCCGCGCTGCGGCGGGACCGACGGCGGGGGCGTCGCAGGACCGGCGACGCTCGCGGCCGGGGTCGGCCGGGCGGCGGCGGGGTCCACGGTGACCCGCCGGACCGGCACGTGGCCGCTGCGGCGGGGCACGCGCCGCGCGTGCGCGGGCGGCGCCGGCGCGCGGTCCGGGTCAGCGACGGCGGGCGCGGGCACCCCGTCCTGGACGACCAGGCGCTCGGCCGGCTCCCCGGCACCGGCCCGCGGGTAGGGCAGGTGCCCGCGCAGCCGGACGGCGCGCTCCCCCGTGCGCTCGAGCATCTCCGCGAGCTCGTCGAGCTGCAGGTAGCCGTCGTCGGGCTGGGACGCCTCGGCGAACAGCTGGTCGAACGGGACGTCCACCGGCTCCGCCTCGTCGACGACCGGGGCCTCCGCGTCACGGTCCCGGCGCCGGCGCAGCCCGCTGCGGAGGTCGTCCCAGAAGGTGCGCAGGTCGGTCCCGCCGTCGCCCGCCGCGTTCGCCAGGACGATCACGCCGATGGCCGCGACGAGCGCCAGCCCGATCACCACGAGATAGCCGCCCATGGGGACGATTGTCCGCCGTCGACCCGGGAGCCGCGGGGACGGCGCCCGCATCGGCGGCGAACCCCCACGCGATCTTCACACCGTCAGGCGGGGACCTCGTCGCGGAGCCGCTGGGAGATGACCGTCGTGACGCCGTCGCCGCGCATCGTCACGCCGTACAGCGCGTCGGCGATCTCCATCGTCCGCTTCTGGTGCGTGACGACGATGAGCTGGGAGTCCTCCTGCAGCTC
Source organism: Cellulomonas sp. GbtcB1 (assembly GCF_019091725.1). Classification (NCBI taxonomy): domain Bacteria; kingdom Bacillati; phylum Actinomycetota; class Actinomycetes; order Micrococcales; family Cellulomonadaceae; genus Cellulomonas; species Cellulomonas sp. GbtcB1. The sequence continues at coordinate 43,162 of NZ_JAGXJG010000034.1, forward strand.
GCGGAAGATCTCCAGCAGCCGGCCTAGGTTCGCGTCGTCGAGCGCGGCCTCGACCTCGTCCATCACGTAGAACGGGCTCGGCCGGGCCTTGAAGATCGACACCAGCAGCGCGACCGCGGTGAGCGAGCGCTCGCCGCCGGACAGCAGGGACAGCCGCTTGACCTTCTTGCCGGCGGGCCGGGCCTCGACCTCGATGCCCGTCGTGAGCATGTCCGACGGGTCGGTCAGCACCAGCCGGCCCTCGCCGCCGGGGAACAGCCGCGGGAACACCCGGTCGAACTGCTCGGCGGTGTCGCGGTACGCGTCGGCGAACACCCGCTCGACGCGCTCGTCGATCTCCTTGACGATCTCCAGCAGGTCGGCGCGCGACTTCTTGAGGTCGGCGAGCTGCTCGACCAGGAACTTGTGCCGCTCCTCGAGCGCTGCGAACTCCTCCAGGGCCAGCGGGTTGACCCGGCCCAGCTGCGACAGCGCGCGCTCGGCCGCCTTCAGCCGCTTCTCCTGCTCGGCGCGGACGTACGGCACCTCGCGGGGGCCGGCGTCCTCGTCGTCGCCCGTCGCGGCCGCGGGCGGGGTGAGGAGCGGGACGGACCGGTGCGGGCCGAACTCCTCGACCAGCACCGTCGGGTCGATGCCGAGGTCCTCGACGGCACGGACCTGCAGCTGCTCGACCCGCAGCCGCTGCTCCGCGCGCAGCACCTCGTCCCGGTGTGCGGCGTCCGTCAGCCGGGCGACCTCGCGCTGGGTCTCGTCGACCCGCGACCGCACCGCGGACAGCGCGGTCTCCCGCTCGGCGCGCGCGGCCTCCGCGGCGTCCCGCTCGTCGGCCGCCCGCTGCAGCGCGTGCTCGATCGCGCCGAGCGCCTGCGTCGCGCCCAGGGCGACGGCGGTGGCGACGGCCGCCTGCCGGGCGCGGGCGCGCTCCCGCTCGGCGGCCCG
>NZ_JAGXJG010000335.1:0-257 GCF_019091725.1 Cellulomonas sp. GbtcB1
GGCTGCCGTGTCCGCGCCGGGGGTCGGGTCGGTGGTCACGGTTCTCCAGTCCCGGCCTGCGCTTCGCGGTAGGCCTCCCAGTCGGCGAGCATCTTGCGGTGGTACCCCGCGTGCCACTCCATGTAGTTGCGGGCGTTGCGCAGCCGGCGCTCCGGCCCCTCCCCGGGGCCGCCGGTGAGGGCCGCGTCGAGGGCCCGCTGCAGCCGCGGCAGGTAGTTCCGCTCGCTCGCCAGCCAGGGCCCCCAGATGTCGTCCTC
>NZ_JAGXJG010000336.1:0-256 GCF_019091725.1 Cellulomonas sp. GbtcB1
GGCGGCCCCGACGACCGAGCCGCCCCGGCCGGGCGCGGGGCCGACCGACAGCGTGAGCAGCACGGCCGAGCCGCGCTTGAGGCTCTGGCCCGGCTCCACGGCTCCCCCGTCCGCGTCCGTGACGGAGAGCACCGAGCCGATCGCGGCGCCGTCGTCCCAGTGGTCCCCGACCACGTAGTCGGTCTCGAGCCCGGCGGCGGTGAGCGCGGCCTCGGCGTCGGCCTGCATCGTCACGACCAGGGTCTCGGCGGGCATC
>NZ_JAGXJG010000337.1:0-256 GCF_019091725.1 Cellulomonas sp. GbtcB1
CGACCGAACACGCCGGGCCGGCTGATCATCGTCTTCGGGTCCGACGGCGACGGCGACCGCGGCAAGCGGCCCCTCATGGGCCGGATCGCCGCCCGCCTCGCGGACGTGCTGGACGTGACCGACGAGAACCCGCGCTCGGAGGACCCCGCGTCCATCCGGGCCGCCATCCTGGACGGGGTGCGCAAGGAGCGCCCCGCGCTGGCCGACGTGCACGAGGCCGTCAGCCGCACCCAGGCCATCCACGACGCCCTCGACC
>NZ_JAGXJG010000338.1:0-256 GCF_019091725.1 Cellulomonas sp. GbtcB1
TCAGCACCACCCCGCCCGGCTGCGGGCCCGTCCGGCTCGGCCCGCTCGACGGGCCGGCCGGGTCCGACGAGCACGGGTACTGCGACCAGGCGCGGGTGACCGCGCCCGGACCCGCCGACACCGTCCGCGGCGCGACCCACGTGGACGTCCCGCAGCTGGCGGCGGCCCTCGCCCGGCACCGCTGGTCGACGGGCGACCTGGCACAGGCGGCGCTCGGCTACGAGGTGCACCCGCGGCACCCGCGCCCCGGCTCGGT
>NZ_JAGXJG010000339.1:0-256 GCF_019091725.1 Cellulomonas sp. GbtcB1
TCCCAAGTTCTTCTCGCGACTTACTAGCAACATTGTCTTAGCATGTATTCCTCGTGATGGAAATAAGTCAACATGTGAAGTTAGAAGATATTTCAATCTTAATAATCATGCGTATATATATTTTTTTTATTGATATTCCTGATCTTGATTCCTAATCAAGAACTCAACACAGTTACCCCAAAATATACAGATTACGAAATCAATGCTTTTTTTTTTTTTTTTCATCTTTTAGATATTTGTTTTAAAATGTGATTTT
>NZ_JAGXJG010000340.1:0-256 GCF_019091725.1 Cellulomonas sp. GbtcB1
AATAAAAATAAAAAATTTTATTATGATTTATCATAAAATATATAAGACCTTCATAATTTTCATCCAATATCATTCAAATTCTCATATAAATTGTTTTATAATAATATCTCGAAACTTATAGTAAAATTGATAGCTAAGGTCCTGAGAGCTTTATAATTTTCGAGAGCTTTATAATATCTCGAAACATATAGTAGCCTTCGAAACACATAAATTGATTGGGACTATAGTATTTTGATTCAGTGATAAAATTATTTAA
>NZ_JAGXJG010000341.1:0-255 GCF_019091725.1 Cellulomonas sp. GbtcB1
GGCGGTGGAGGGGGACACGCCCGCGCGCAGCGCGCCCTGCGGGAGGGTCGGTGCCGGGTGGGTGGCCGACGGGATGGCGGACTGGTCGATCACGATGGATCGCCCCCCTCGTGACGGCCGGGTGGTGCCCGTGCGCGGGGCACCGGCGGGCGCGCGCCCCTGCACGGGGCCCGCGGACGGGCCCAGCGCGAAGCGTAGCGGTCAGCCCTTGACGGCCCCGGCCATGATCCCCGCGACCAGCTGGCGGCCGGCGAC
>NZ_JAGXJG010000342.1:0-255 GCF_019091725.1 Cellulomonas sp. GbtcB1
CCCCCGAGACGCGGGCGCGGGCGGGGGGCGCCCTCGCGCGCCGCGAGAACGCGACCGCGCAGCTCGAGGCCGACCTGGCGAAGGCCCAGGCCGGGGGCGACGCCCGCAAGGCCGCCGACGCGCAGGCCGCGCTCGACGCCCGCCGGTCCTGGCTGGAGCAGGTGCAGCGGGCCGCGGACGAGTCCCTGGGCTGACGCCCGTCCACAGCCGGTGCCGGTCGCCCCTCGCCACGCGCGGGGGTCGACCGGCATAGTG
>NZ_JAGXJG010000343.1:0-255 GCF_019091725.1 Cellulomonas sp. GbtcB1
GGGGGCGAGCGCGGGCAGGAGCTGCAGGTGGACGGCGTCCCCGCCCGCGGGCGCGGGGATGAGGAACACCAGGCGCGCGGGACCGTCCGGGGCACACCAGTCGACGGGCTCCCGCAGCTTGCCGACCGCGAGGCTCGGGGCGGACACGTGCTCGGACCGGACGTGCGGCAGGCCGACTCCGCCGGGAATGCCGGTGGCCATCTGCGCCTCGCGGGCTCGGACGTCGGCGTGGAAGCCCTCGGCGTCGGTGACCCG